>CBJLZK010000132.1:0-3392 GCA_966427515.1 uncultured bacterium
TTTACTTCTTGGCCACACGTCTCTTCCCCAAAAAGACCAAACCAATAATGAGTATTGCGACAAAACCAACGCACACAAGGCGCATGGTAGTGCTCGCAATAAAAACTATTTTTGTTTGAAGTTTTTGGGTTTTGCCAAGATACGTAACGCTGCCGCTTACCTTAAAGAGCCCAAACGTTGCGCCACGATCCCAGACTACGGGTATGTTGCGCAGCTTTTGCGGCAGGACTTTTGGTTGCCGTTCGTATGTGAATTTACTGCCGCCAAACAGATCGCTAACCTTGACGTTAACAGTGGCCGTATAGTGGACTGAGCCAGTATTTGCTAGCTTAAGCGAGGCGTTTAGCGGTGCTTTTTGCAGCCACGGCACACTCCAGCTAGCAATGTTGCCGCGCGAGATAGTTTTGCCAGTTACCTGAATGTACACGACCGTGCCGACACGCTTGCGGGTAATGACCCCGCTGGTATTGTTCTTTTCTACGGTTTCGGCAAAGATTGTGCCGTAGTAGCTCCCCGCGCCTACGCCCTTGGGTACTGTAATAGTAAAGGCTATCGAATCTTGTGAGCCTGGCTTTAGTGAGCTCTGTGTTTTGGACAGGCTAACCCAACTACTAATATCGGTAGCGCCTTGGATGGGCGCGAAGTACGGCTTGTAATCCTCGCCGCTCACGCTGTATGGCGTGGCGTATATCCTGTAGTCAATGTTGGTTTCGCCCTGGTTGATCACCATGATCGTGCTGTGGTAGCTACCACCTGGAGCGATCTGCTGGTCTACTGATGTTGGCGAGATAGTCAACCCACCTGTAGCTGCAAAAACTTTAGGGGTAACGCTCAATATAAATACTACAGCGATAGCCAATAGCGCAAGGCTGGCTGTAAGTCTCTTCATTCCAAAACTCCGGTCTCGTTAGTTTGCAGTAACAGTGTAAGTAACAGTATCGCTGTAAGTACCACTAGCCTGTGAAGTGTTGGCGGCGACAGCATACCACACTGTGGTGGTGTCATTGCTGGCGGTAGTGGCTGTGGTCTTTATGGTGTTGGGCGCACTTGATGCAGGCATGCCGGCAAATTTTGTGGCTCCGATAGCGACACTGTTCTGGGCTGTCGTTGGCCCGACCCCGAAGCCGCCAAGACTATCTACGCGGTAGCCCCAGGTGTTAACTGCCTGGGCGACAGGCGTCGTTTGAGTTCCGGCCGAAGCCGCAACATTGTTGCTGCCAGATACCAGATTGGTATTAGTGTCGGCGTCGGCAATTTGCAGTGTGTAGCCGAGCGCGTCATTAGTACTGACGGTCAAGGTGTCGCTGGCAATGGTTTGCGCACCTGAACCTGTTGGCGTGACGTTGACATTCACCGTTCCACCGGTGGTGAACACGCTGATAACCGAACTAATGGCAGAGTTAACGGTTGTTGATCCAGTCGCCGCACCAGCAATGGCTGGTGATAGCACTAAGGCCAGTAGGGTTGCTACTGCTGGTATGGTCCTTAGGATTTTTTTGGTATTTCTGGTCGTGCTGGTCTGATAGGAAAATCGTGACACGGTAAACCCTCTTCTGCTGTTAAAGATACACAAAAGTATACTGTACTGCTTATGTTTTACAAGTGCAGTTACTCACTTAACTGTGGAAGATAGTAAGTCGTCTTCGAATTGCTTGATACCACTCAGGCTTGTTTCGTACTGAGTAATATCTGGGAAATCGAGTTCATGTACACAGCGCCACATTGCTTGCATCAAAGCTTTAGCGTGCTCTAATTCGTCGTCTTTAAAGCTAAGTTCCAAATAGTTGGTCTTGCCCTCCGAATCGGGCTCAACGAATTCAATCCGTCCACTGGTGACAGTATAACCCCGGTAGCTGTGCGAACCTTCGATCAGTAATTTGTAGCAGTACAGCTGGAGTTTGTAACGGTGTAGTTTGCCTTCACTCAGCCAACGGTTGTAGCTCCTACCTGTTTTGTAGTCGACTACCACAATAGTTTTATGAGCCCTGTCAACTTCCATTCTGTCCACCTTGCCCGCCAGATGGGCGTTGCCCACAAAGACGCCTTCGTTCCTAAAATTATGCTCGGCCTTGTCGGTAGGTTTGAATATCTGGCCGCGGGCTTTGAGGTATGACTTGAGGGCAAGACTGCCCCGCTCGGTTTCCAAAAATACCTGCTCTTTTGGCAGCTTGCACTTAGCTATTGTGGTTTTGAAGTATTCGACGACGGAGTTAATGGGCGGTAGCTGGTTGCTAGCCGTGATCTGATGCTGCACCCATTCCAACGTGGCATGAATAGCATCACCAAACTGGCTGTTTGGCGTGGGGGCGTGCGGAAAACGTAGCAGCACATCAAAGAAGAACTGGTCCGGCCCGCCATATTCCAAATCCAGGAATTTGGTTAGGTGGGTCGGGCTAAGCTGGTAAGTTTGGATCCTGCTATCGAGCAAACCGCGCAAATCAACATTGCCTCGTGCTGCGATATGCCGCTGCCGCCAGTTAAGCTCCAATGACGCCAGGGTTGGCGCCTGATGGTCGCTTTGGACAACCCTTTGGGCATGCTCCGGCAGGACTAGGCTGGCAAAACTGCCGTCTTCTTGTTCCTGTTCGTTCAGATACTTGAGGTGTTTCGTATTTTTGCCTGAATAGGTGCGGGCGAAGCTGGTGAGGTGCAAGCCAAACTTAGCTCTGGTAATGGCCACAAACAATATACGCAAACGCTCATCTTGGGTAGCGCCAGCGTGGCGGATAGGTGTCAGGTTGGCTGGCAGGGTCAGCTTGTTGGTGTTACCTCTAGAGCTTGAGCCCCAGATGTCATCCTGCATACTCGGCAAAAAGACATGTTCGAATTCCAGGCCCTTGGCCTTAAAGACAGTCATTAGCTGCACGGCATCTGCTTGCTGGTTGTAGGGGCTGGTATTGAGCAAGCGCTCTTCGGCAGCCTCGTACATCTCTACAAAGGCAATAAGTCCTGGCAAGGTAATGGCACCGTCCGCCGTGGCTTCGTATTCACGTAATTTGGCGCGTAGCACGGTGAGGTGTGAGATGGTGTCGTAGAACAGTTCCGGGTTGGTGTGTTGCACTGTTTCGCCGGTATAAAACTCGCGTAGTGGCGAGCGTCCGTTCTCGTGCTCCCCTGTTTCGTGCGTAGTCACAATTTCGGTGCCGATCAGATAGTCGAGCATTTGCTCGCAGGTTTCGGTCTCTACCCTGCCCGCCAGGCCCAGGAAAAGGAGTGCTGGCACCCGGAACTTATGATTGTCGGAGGCTAGGAGCGCCTGCGTCCAGGTGACTTGTTCATTGCGTGACGCATCACTGATTTGCCAGGATAGCTGCCATAGCTCGCTAACTGGCAAGTCCCAAAAATCAAAGCTAAGCACCTCTGGCCACAAGGCGTTGGCCAGGCCTTGGTTT
>CBJLZK010000133.1:0-3390 GCA_966427515.1 uncultured bacterium
CGCAGTGATTTGCGCCGAGAGAGCAGTGACCGATGATCCAAGGTTGGTAAGCTGCGAAGTCGTGAGCGCATTGCCATTACCCCAGTAGGTCTCATTAACTCCTCCGGCCTGGGTACCTGTGTAAACATGATTCACGCCGTTTGATTGCTGCGCCGAGATTCCAGTAACCGACACGCCAATGCTGGCAAGCTGCCCGGTTGTCAGTGCGTTTCCGCCGCCCCAATAGGTCTCGTATATGTTACCTGTGTTGGTGCCGCTAAAGATGTGGCGCGTACTGTCCGCTGTTACGAAGAACGTTATACCATCTATCTTGGCGTTGGGACTAGCGAGCGCATAGGTTGTAAGGGTGGCGCCGCCGCCCCAATAGGTCTCTCGAATCTGGCCGTCAGCAGCTCCGGAGAAAATACTTTGGACACCAGCAGAGCTGATATACGATGCAATACTTGTGATACTTGATCCAATATTAGCGGGCCGCCAGGTAGATAGTGGAACGCCGGCACCCCAGGATGTCTCATTGAGCGTTCCGCTGTCAGTGGCGGTATAGACATGCTGGACGCCGTTGTAGACTTGCGACGATATTGCGGTAATCGGCGAGCCCAAGCTAGCAATTTGCGATGTTGTGACCGCATTCCCTCCGCCCCAGTAGGTTTCATAAACACCCCCAGCCTGAGTCCCAAAGTAAATATGCTGCACGCCATCACTGGTGATTTGATTACTCACAGCCGTAACGGGTGAGCCGACCTGCGCCATTTGTGCTGTTGTTAGGGAATTGGTTACTCCCCAGTAGGTTTCGGAGGCACGACCGTCTGCAGTTCCAGAGTAAACATGATAGACGGGGCATCCCTTATTTGCCGGAAGGCCAGGCACGGTAGGACACAGATCTTGGCTGTCTGGTACGCCGTCGCCATCTGTGTCCGGTGGGGGAGTATTGGACGGAATACTACTACATGCTTGCTGGGCCCCGGTATTACTTGAACCAAGCACTGCCTCATTAGCCCCTGCGTTAAGCGTTACACCCGGCTGGCCATTATCTACGTAACAAGAATAGTTCGTGACGTTCTTGAACTCTTGGTGAACGTGTACCCCAGGATTGCAGTGAACGCCATTGACTACCCAGTCATGCACCGTGCCAAGCGTCATCCCGTTGGTGATCGCTCCACTAGTGACAGCATTGTTTAGATGAGCATAGTACAGCCAACCAATTGTGGTCCCATCTACGATAATGTTGATACCGACGCTTTGCCCGCAACTCGTCGAAGTAGCTTTCCAACTAAAACTCAGCGTTGTTCCTGTTTGGATGGGCACGCTCAGTTTAACCGCCGTTCCTTCAGCAGCGTACACATCCGTGGCCCAGTCACCTCCTCCTGGAGTGTGATGCACGCTGGGGTGACTAGAGTTTGAATCGGTGTATGGAGAGTTGACCAATGCGTTGTATGCCCACTGGCCGGAGAATGGCATACCTACGACGGCTTGGCTACCGGCGGCGTGCGCATGTCCGACAAGCGCTGTGGGTATGAAGCCGCAGACTAGAATCAAACAAGATATGAGTGAAGCGCTTCTCCTTATCTTAGAGTAAGCGAGCTTTTGGAGTAGAGCTATATATTTTGTAGCCATATCGATCTACTTCTGAATGGTCAGTGATTTAAAGACGTTATCGAAGTCCGACCAATAGCTTGTCGAAGCGGCTGCGTTGAGGGACTCATTCAAGCTAGAAAAGAGATATGTCTTCGGGCCTACTCCAAACAGGTACAGCTTGGTTTCGTAGGTGGGAGCAACGAAGTCGTACTCAATCGACTGTTTTCCCTTCAGAACGCCTGTCGTTTTATTAACTTTAATCGGTGTCTGCGCATAGAACTGGTCGTACCAAGCCTCGGTGGTCAGCAGAGGCTCGTCCAATACCTCTATTCTGACGGTGCCGTTGGTAGCCGCACCATTGCTTAGCCCTGTCCCAAATTCCTGCCTCGTGGCACTGGCCTTCGGGTCAGCGGTTACATCCCCAGAGGGCAACCAATCTGTCGGGTGATTGAAGCTAAAGCCATATGTACTATTGCTGTGCGTGGGCCAAGCGGCATAGGCGGGCTGGGCTGGCACTGTGCCTGATGGTTGTGCGGTTGTTTGTGAAGGAGCGGTGCCAGTGCTCGCTGCCGCACTAGCTTGGCTATGCTGATACACCTGCCAACTTGCCGCTCCCAGAAGTCCGATTACCGCTATAACAGAAATATACCTAGCAATATTTAATCTAGGTCGCTTACTCGCCCCAATCATGACTTACCGTCTCCTCATTATGGCTTCAAAGTAACCTAAAATTGCTAAAACAGCAAGTGACTTGTATACCATTTTAGGTTTGCCATATTTTTGAACAGATCACTAAAATGCGCTAGAGCTTTGTTTGTTGCTAAAACATCCTAGCCAGCTTATATTTGGAATATGTATATGAACAAAAGCCCACTCAACTCTAAAGGTTTCGGCCTTGTCGGCACTCTGATAGTCGTAGTAGTAATCGGAGCCCTTGCTGGTGGAGGTGCTTATGTATGGCACAAGAACCACAATAAGAAGCCCAGCACAAAAACGTCCCAGACCAATTCAACGAGCACTACAACTACAAGCAAGCCACCTACTACCACCGACCCCACCGCAAATTGGGTAAAGGTTACGAGTATTGGTGGTGCATACAGCATGAAGGTTCCTGACGGCTGGAAGTTGACCAACTATCCAGGCAACGTCTTAAACGGCGACGATATCACGTTCTCAGCCGGTACACCTGCCACTGCCGCAACTGCAAGTAGCCCGTACGCAGGTGATCAAAGAAAGTTCAATGTGGGCTTTACGAATGATCGATCAGCCGAAGGCACGGCGCCTCAGTGGCAGTCACCAAATCCCTATGGCACGGAGTCCGTCGAAGACTTCTCCATAGGCAGTATTAAAGGCAAGAGATACTCAATTGAATATACTCAGACTGTCACAGGTGTTACTAAAGGAGATAAAATCTACCAGTACACTTTTGACCTACCGAACAACAAGGGACTAGGGGTGGTATATATGCAAAGTGCCGGTGATCCTGATAACCTCGCAACGGTTGAACAAGCAATCAAGACTATCGTCATAAACTAGTAATATGCAGCTTTAATGACCCGAATTATGATCGCCGCCATGTTAAGATCAATTCTTACTTGCCGCATTGAACAGCAGCTCGGGTAGCTGCCGCTTCTGATGAGCCTGGTATGCCACGATTTTTTACCCTTAAGCTCTTGGCGCTGTTTAGCGGCAACTTTAGTACGATCGCCTTTCAGGGCTCGCTCTGGTTCTGCATATGTTTTTGCTGATCGCAAAATCATCGAACCCGTGTGCCTTCGGCGGGATTCGAGGTCGTCAGCCAACGACCAAATAAAA
>CBJLZK010000134.1:0-3387 GCA_966427515.1 uncultured bacterium
CAGCGTCAGATGCTCATGGCCCTGGAGCAGAAGGCAACAACGGCAGGCGTGCTTAGCAACCCAATGCGCATTAGCCAATTGTTTAACGCACTTGGCAAGAACGTCCAAACCGACCTAAACATTGCCGATGCCATCCGTGTAGGACAGCTATCCAAGCAGTTCAACGTCAATAATTTACAGTCATTATCGCTTGGCAGCGATGGCAAACAAAACTTGCTCGTAGGCTATATGGCACCAGATGGCCAAGAAGCCCTGGCGCCCGCAGCTGGTATCGACAACTTTGGCCAAATCCGCCAATACTACCAGCAATTGACCTCGAACAATCCAGTTGTCAAAGAGGCGCCAAGCGTCGTGGTGTTAAACGGCAGCCATACCCCAGGCATTGCCCGCAAAGAAGCCGACGCATTGCAGGCTAAGGGCTTTAACCCGCTCGGCGTAGCTGACGCTAACGGCAACTACACTAGTACCATGATTATCGATCTTACCAACGGCCAAAAACCAGCCTCTAAGCAGCTACTGCAACAAACCTTCGGAGCTAACGCGATCGTTGCAGCCGGCGCTACAGGCTCGCCAGAAGCTGCGGAAGCGCGTGGCTACAATGCCGACTTCATAGTGATAGTTGGTAGCGACTTTGCTGGTTCGGCGGCACAACCAGCCCAATCTACCACCACTCAATAACATCGGCTGCCTAACGTAAATCGCGGAAAGCCCTGCGCAATATTGCCTCTAGGGCGCTTATAGAACTACCGTATGGGTAATCATCAAAACGATAAACAGGGGTAATCTCTGCTTCGCGTGAACCACCACCTGTTGTTTGAAAGCTATGTAACAGCGGCAGCCCGCCTTGGCCCTCATTGAGTCTGAATAACACGACACCACCGACACCGAGCGCAACTTGGCGGAAACTCTCTGGATCAGCATAGCGTGGATCGGTTTTGCCTTCTGCCAACAAGGCTGTTAAGCGTCGGTTGACATAGGCCTGGTCCTCCATATAGGCATAGGTGGCATCAGCAAAAGTAACGGTTAGTCCACCGTCAACGCGAGGTGTCCGGTGATAATGCAGATAATCAGTGGTATAGCCAGGCCGATAGGGATTGCCGTGCATGCCGAGGTCCTGGGTAGCATCAACAGTCCTGGTACGTGGCGGACCTGCCTGCCAGCCGCGACTTGTTTGGTCCAAGCCGTACACAAGCGCGTTCAGTTTTTGATTATGTTGCGTTACAGAACCAAAGTCCGAGCTAATGGTATCGGCAACGACATAAGCAGCATTACCCATAGCTAAGGCTGCTGCGGCACTATGGAGGGCGTCAATAGTATCAACAACAGGGACTTCGCCCATCTGGATAGGAACTTCAAATTTAGCCATACGGTATATGCTAATTTTAACGAACGAAAATGTCTAGCCCAAAAGTGCGGCAGACCGTGCCGAATTTAGCCCTTAATTTTACCCATGGAGCGAAGAGCGCCCCATGTTGCAAAGTAGGTCAGTGCTCTGCCCGCTAAGTGCCCCTGAATAGTCAGCGTATTTGTGTTGCCGTCGCGCAGTAAGTCAGGCATGTTAATCTTACGGGGCCGCATAAGGCCACTTACCTGATAAATGTCGCTGCGCGGTGCAGCAAAAACTACTCTACCAATCTTCCCTTCGGCGTAGGGACAAGTACAGGTATTACAAGGCTGTGCTGTGGTTACGAGCGTACAATCCTGTAACTGGTCGCCGACGGTCGTCCTAGCCGCATTGTAAGCCCGGACTTCTGCGTGGCCCAAAATATCAGGCGTTGTCTTGTCGACAGTCATGGCAGCCCAAGCCAAACCGCGTAGGTTATCCAAGAGCACCGCGCCGACAGGCGGGTTTCCACCTTCAAGAGCCTTCCTGCCCAAAGAAAGGCAAAATAGTAAGGCCTCATGTTCCGTATCGGTAATTTCGGCAGGGCCAGGCCAGGCTGGCTGATCCGGGCGGAACTGCACGGCTTTTACGGGTACGTCGGGAATGTCTATTTGACTGGCGGCCAACTCGGCCACCAATAAGTCATCAGGGCTAACAATAGCTGTTTCGCAGCTAGGTTCTAAGTGTGCGGACGATACTTCCGCAAGCGTTGGCAGTCCCATTTACCTGTATTTTAAGCGAACACTTTCGTGCAGGTCAAATGGTTATTTTTGTTTCATGCTGGTGTAGTAGTACTGGGAATAGGGTGGGATTTTACCAGCTTCGAAGTCCCTCTGGCGTTGTTCCCAGCGGGCAATAGCGTCGTCGTACCAAGCCTCACCTTGCATTAGCGGGTCGTCTTTGTGCTTCTGGTAAATCTTCTTGAAGGCATCGATGTTATCGGCATACGAGCCGTTAGACCTAAGTCCGTCACCGCCAAAACGCTGGTAGTATGTACATAAAATTTCATTCACAAACAAAAAGCCGTCTGGGTATTTGGTACCAATCGTCAGCATTAGATCCCAGTCTTCCATCACCGGAATCGTTGGGTCCCAGCGGATACCTTCTTGGTACAGTTTGCGCAAGTGCATAAAGCCGTTCGTATCGGCATGGAACGTACGCATAAACAGGTCACGGATAGTGATGTCATCGGTAATAACATCAATTTTGTCGGGAGCACTTTGGACAAGCTTGCCTTCTTGGTATTGCTCAAGTATGCGGTGCACGCGGGGCAGGGCAAAGACCTTATCAGGATATTGGACAAGATGTTCGTGCATGACCGCCAAATACTGTGGCATGAGCTCGTTGTCGCTGTCCAGGTATGCGACCCACGTACCTTTGGCTTCGGCCAGGCCAGTATTACGCGCGTTGGCTACACCCGCGTTTTCTTGGAATACATAGCGTACACGATCATCTTGTATGCCCTCAACAACTTGCCTGGTATTATCTGTGGAGCCATCGTCAACAACGACTAGCTCCCAATCAATATCAGTTTGAGCAAGTACACTCTGGATGGCATCAAGGATAATATACGCCCGGTTATAGGTGGGCATAATTATCGTGGTTCGTGGTTTAGACATGCCCATATAATAGCAAACCATTCGAGCTTATTTGTATTAGGAGAGTAAGGCACCGCCTGGAGTGGGCAGTGCTAACGAGCCACCGTGGTTGAGTGCAAAAGCACACATTTCGTTGCATTCACCAGCGACCTGTGCCATTACCAAATCACCCCGGACAGACCTGTCTACGGCTATGCCACCACCATGCGTCACTACAAACAGCCTGGCATCATCCGCAACAGCGACTTCGCTTAGCTGCAAAGCTCCACCACCCATTAGGTGAATGTACGAGTCACCTTCAAGCGTCGTTCCGCTAATCTCACAAATACTAAAACGGGACCTTGGCTTTTCGCGTTCCGACTCATCCAGAACACGATCGATGTTTAGCCGCCCGAGTGCTAAGCC
>CBJLZK010000135.1:0-3374 GCA_966427515.1 uncultured bacterium
CGAACCCGTGTGCCTTCGGCGGGATTCGAGGTCGTCAGCCAACGACCAAATAAAAAGGACCTCCGTGGAGATCCATTTTATTTGGTGGGCGCTGAGGGATTCGAACCCCCGACCCTCTCGGTGTAAACGAGATGCTCTAGCCAACTGAGCTAAGCGCCCATTTCGATACCAGGTTATTGTACAGCATCACCCCTTATATTGCAACACTGTTCACGTCGCCTGGTATCTGTTGAATACTACATTGTCGACTTGGTCATTACCATGACCTTGACGGCGTCATTGTTAATAGCGTCCACTGCCGAAGCCTGCACTGGTCCTGTGGTCGAGCCACAAGCACGGGTTACAAAGGCGCGCGTGCCATCACTAAAGACAACTGCACTGTAGTAAGACATAGCGTAGTTCTTGTCTTTGTTAGCCTTAAATACCAGCGTTGGCATGCTGTATTGCATACTGGAGTTAGCGTTGTCCTTGAGTACTAAAGCCGTCCCGGCAGTTGGACCGTCTACGGTTACACCACTATCCTTCAGGGTTTTAATCTGGCGGGCTACAATGTCGGCCAAATCTGTGCCAGGCAGCGTGGTAGCGTCTGTAGTACCAAACTGCAAGGAACATTCACCCTTGGAATACACCTTAACCTTGTCAGTGCTGGCTGGGTTCAAGGTGTAGCCGTTCAGATCAGATGGAGCCATAAAGCTGACGTTCTTGAGTGTGCTAAGCGGCGTTGCCGAACTCATGCTGGACGACTTGTTGGCGGCGTTATTGGTTTTGTTCTTGTTGTTATTGTTAGACAACATGTTGGTAAGGAAGTAAGCGCCTAGACCCAACACCACAACTGCTGCAAGCGCGATTACGGCCATAAGGATATTCTTTTTGGAAACCTTGGATCGGAAACCGCCGGTGTCCTGACCCATACTTTGCGCCATAGGCTGGCCGGCAAAGCCACCCATCATGGGCTGTTGCTGCATAGGCAAGCCGGTGACTGGGTCGATGGCAGGCTGCTGTGATTGGTCAGGCATACCAGTGACAACACCAGGCTGGGCTGGCTGCACGGGTTGAGGCTGAGTCATGGGCTGCGTTGGCTGTACTGGCTGCGTAGGATCAGGCTGAGGTGTAGGTTGCACAGTCTGTGGAGCCACCGCTGGCTGCTCCGGCATAGCCGGCTGGGCTGGTTGCACGCCAGGCTGCGGAGATGCTGGCTGTGGCATTGGTGTTGGCTCCTGCCCTGGCTGCTGGGATGGGAGCTGAGGGTTTTGATTTTGATCTGGGTTCATATGGTCCTTAGAATTAGCTTATGCTTAGTGTATCACGAGGCTTCAATCTGTTCAGCCAAATAATGCAAATGTTAGCTTATACTTACATATATGAATAGTAACGATATCAAGCCCTGGGAGCTCATCTCCCGTTTTGTAGAAATTAAATCACGCTGGGTCACGGTCATTGGCGAAAATCTGCGCGATAACAAAGGCCAGCAGCTAGAGTATTGGCGCGTCGAGAAAGCAGACTCGCTTGTAGTCCTTGTTGAGCAGAACGGCAAGCTTCTGCTCCCCAAGCCCCAGTACCGCCCTGGAGTGCAAGCAGCAACGCTAGACTTCTGTGGTGGCCGCGTAGATTCTACCGCAGGCCTTGCCGAACAGGCCCAGAAAATCGCCAGACGTGAGTTACAACTGAGCGAAGAAGTCATTTTTGCAGAAGTGACACCTATAAACGCTACTCCCCTAAACATTAACAGCTCGTTCGAGAACCAGCGGCTGTTTGGCTATGTCGTTAAGCTAGCAGATTCGGTATCTGTTGCCGATGAAGCTCTTGGTGGCACATATGATCTGACCGACAATGGGGTCCAACAGCTCCTTGGGGATCTGCCCTGCCTGCAATGCCGCGCGTTACTACTTGAGTGGCAGCACAAGCTTCACATCCCCTATGAGCAAGTTGCTTCCTAACTTCGCCGGGGGCAGTATTATCTCCGCAATCATACCTGGCCTACTGGTCACTGCCGGATACCCTGTCGGATCATAGTATTTATGGCTGCGATCGACGTACATCCCAGACGCTGAAGTGTTTGCATATCTTCTGTAGGTAGCATGGTTGACATATCTGCCTCGTATGCAAAGGCAGACAAACGTAAAAAAGTAGCCCCAACTACGCTGTCGAATGGTATAACTCTCACTTCGTCTTTGCTGACGCGCGGGTTGCGAATGTGAAGATTTCCATCGCCTTCTAAATCTAGTTCCTGTGCGTCTTCAGTGTCGACCCTAACTATTGAACCTGCGGGATAGGGTACATAGTTTCTATTGCTGGCCTGTAGGGCGAGCGCTGACGGTACCGATGTGGGCTTACGAAAAAAGATCGGGTTTTGATGGGAATCTACAATTACATCACCGCCTAATGGTTTTGAGGATTGCAAGCTTTCAAGCGAGCTAATCATAGTGCCCTCAAAATCTGAACAACAATCGAGAGGCTTGCCTCCACCTACAAAATAACGATCAGTGCTATCTGGGTTTTCACGCTTTCTGGTCGCATTCACCATAGCAACGAGCGTTTTTAGCCCTATGTCACTGTCTGGCGATGGAGTGTCAATCAGCTTATCTGCCAGCTCGACATTTGGGTTTACGTACAGCAGGTTACCGCAAGAGGCAATGGCTAAATCGAGTGGCCCGAGTGCACTACAGGTATGGATAAAAGTAGGGTCACCTCCATACACAACCCGGGGGTCGACAGTTACCTGCTGTTCACGGCATAAGTCTTCAAAGTCACTTAATTCTGTCAGCGCCATAGTATATGAAGTTTAAAACTCTAGTAGTATCGGTGTTAATATGGCCACCAAAACAAAAACCGGTCTTACATGACCGGCACTTGTTTTTGGTGCGGACGAGAGGACTTGAACCTCCACGAGTTACCTCACTACCACCTCAAAGTAGCGCGTCTACCAATTCCGCCACTTCCGCGTGACTATTAACAGCTTACATTTTACGTGCTTTTGCTCTTTTTTTCAAGATAGGCAGGCTAATATATGCAAATTTAGCGCCTCCGCACGACGGATGTGCTACTTTAGAGTACATCCAGAGCTCAGGACCAGCGCTAAATTTGCATATATTAGCCTGCCTCTATTCGAAACTAGGAGCGAGGCATGTGGTTGTACAGGTGGTCTAGTGTATAGCCAGAGCGAAGAAGTTGTTTGACCGACTCCATATTCACACCGACCTTGACGCCAGGGTTAAGCGTACCGTACGGGTCAAAGATCTGCTTAATCTTGACAAACAGGTCGTACATTTCGGGGCCGTATTGCTTAATCAAGTATGGTGCACGCAAACGGCCTTCGCCGTGCTCGCCCGCGATGCTACCACCAAGGCTAATAACTAGGTCATAATATTCGTCCC
>CBJLZK010000136.1:0-3353 GCA_966427515.1 uncultured bacterium
TCAGCGGGGTATTTAAATGTATACATATCTGAAGTGCTCTGTGGTGCCCCGGGTTGGACTCGAACCAACGACCTAAAGCTTAGAAGTCTCTTGCTCTATCCAGCTGAGCTACCGGGGCTTGTTCCTGCATATTATACCAGGAAACAGTGCGTTTTACTTCTTGACTAGTGCGTTGACTAGAGTGTCTTCGAGCTTGCCGTTTGTAGTAATGACGATGCGCGGCGCATCGGTTGGCGTTTCTGGAGTAGCTTCGGACCAAACTGAACCACCAGCTTCGGTGATCAAAAGCTCGAGTGGGGCGATATCCCATTCCTTCATGTTTGGCTCAATCGCAGCGTCGGCGGCGCCTTCGGCTACAAGCATGTGGGCAAAAAACTCGCTGACTGCACGTGTCCGCCAGGCATCCTCCAGAACTTTAATAACAGTATCCTTACCGGTAGGTACCGTATCCCAGGTGTAGAGGTTATTGAACATTACCGAAGCATCCTCGAGCTTACTGATCCCCGAGACGCGTAGTTGCCGGGTGTTACCGTCGACGTCCTTGGTCCAAGCGCCTTGGCCCTTGGCCGCCCACCAACGGCGCCCTAAGGCCGGTGCCGTAATTGCGCAGGCCAGCGGTTTGTCGCCGTCAAACAGGCCTATGAGCGTGCCCCAGACTGGCATGCCGCGCATGTAGTTCTTGGTGCCATCGATAGGGTCGACGATCCAGTGGCGGCCTTGTTTGCTTTCACGCACACCTTCTTCGCCAATGTATGTATCTCCAAAGACTTCGTGGACGGTTTTGCTCAGTGCTTGCTCAACTTCTAGGTCGGCTTGGGTAACAGGGGTATTGTCGGGCTTGGTGTCTACATGCAGGTTTGTCGATAAATAATGCTTTTTGGTAATAGCGTCTGCGAGGTCCGCTAGTAACAGGGCTTTATTAAGATCAGTGTCGGCGTCTTGTGGTGTCATATGCTTCAGTATAACAAAAAGCCCCTTAAGAGGGGCTTGAGCAACCATCTAAATGGTGCGGGTAGAGAGAATCGAACTCTCATCTCCAGCTTGGAAGGCTGGCATACGAAGCCATTGTACGATACCCGCGTGAACCCTGTAATTATACCAAGAAAACATAAAGTCAGCCAGTTCTCCAAGGAGATAACTGGCTGACTATCAATTGTGTTTTTAGGAGTTTTTAGTGACCGACTTGTGGCGTGATTTCGTCCAAGGCGGCGTTGGTAGTTTTGACGACGATGCCACTGTTTTTGATAACCTGCATTTGCTGCTTAAACAGGGTAGGTGTGGTGTCGTAAGGCTCTGGGTCGGTTGCTACGCGGTGGTAGACCAAGATTAGCCAAGTTTTGTCGGCCTGAGCTTGCTTAACCCAGGTTTGTACTTGGGCTGCAGTTGTCGTGGTCAAGATGTTTTGAACACGCAAGCGGTAGGGGTCGAAGTTGTCCTTGGAGTTGTAGCCTTCGTCAGTTGTACGGTGTGAACGGTAGAGCTTTTTGATCTCGGTGATCACGTTCTCGTTGTAGTCACCATAAGGAGAGGCGAAGTTATTTACTGGAGCACCAGTGATGCTCTGCAGATACTGCTGTGAATGGGTGAGCTCGTATACCAACTGTGTTTGGCTAACTTGGGTTAGGAATGGGTGGGTTACCGTGTGGGCACCAATCTCCCAGCCGGCCTTCTGAATGGTTTTGACATTGGCAACGTTGTCGGTGCCCGGGTCTGGGTTTTCGATAAAGGTAGTAGCGAAGTAGTTGGTGGCCTTAAAGCCATACTGCTTAAGAACAGGCAGGGCAGTAGTAACATTGTCTTCTTCGCTGTCGTCGAAGGTCAGCGTTAGGAGTGGGCGGGACCAGCCACTTGGCGAGTAGTCGTTTAGGCTGACGTCATCTGTCTGTAGCCAACCATTGTTGTTGAGCAGCAAGAAGGCCGTAGTCTTGACTGTGCCTGCAGGCACCAAGAAGGTGTCGCTGTACTGCTGCCAGTTGGTTGTGCCGTTGGGGATTGGGTTGGGCATGCCAAAGAAACTGTCGTTGCCCTTGGCATCGGTGAACATTACTACGGCGTGTGGTGTCGTGTTGGTCTTATACCAGGTGGTAAAGCGGTACTGCTTGCCTGGGGTAAGCGTGGTAATTGGGTTGAAGTACCACTTGGCATCACCGTCGGTATAGTTGTTCATGGTCAGCTTAACGCTGTGAGTGCCGGTGTGGCCATCATTATTGATGTACTCAAACGTTGGGCTGTTGGTGCCCCAGGCGTTATGTGTCCAATTGGCTGGCATGTTGGTTGGGTCGCTTGGTGAAGCGGTTTCTGCCGAGCTGTTAGGAATGAAAGTTGGCGCAGTGGCTACGGCTACAACCAGCGAGGCATCATCGATAGTTAGGGTGCCAACGCGGTCGAGCAGGTGGTACATAGTCACCTTAGTAATGTTGGCGGGAACTGTGAAGTTAGTAGTGTACTGCGTCCAGTTGGCGGCTGGTGCTGCGCCATCAAGTTCGGCATAGGTGGTAGCGCCAGTTGCATCTTGGAAGGCGGCTACTACGCGGGTTGACACCGATGACTTATAGTAGTCGCTGTAGGTGTAAGTCTTGCCGGCAACTACGCTTTGTGGAGCTGTAGTGTCCCACTTGGCATCACCGCTTGTGTACTGAGTAATAGTGGCAGTAACGCTGTGGGTGCCAGTATGACCGGTGTTTTCGTATGTAAAGGCAGCATCGTTAGCGCCCCAGGTGTCATGCTGCCATCCAGCAGGCATAACCCCATTGATAGTCTCCATTGATGGGTTTGGGATCAGGTTGTCGTTATCTACTGGTGGTGCAACAGTGGTTGCTAGCGTAAAGTCATCGGTCTGCAACGTGCCGGCTTGAGCCAGAATGTGCATAACTACCACTTTGGCGGCGTTAGCAGGGGTAGTGAATGTGGTAGAAACTTGGTTCCAGTTGCCGCTGGCAGGAACTGGGGTTGCATAGGCGTACGTAGTGTTGCCAGCGGTGTCCAAGTATTGCAGGTCGATTTCGGTTGCAACGCTTGCCTTATACCAACTAGCGTAAGTGTAGGAAGTGTTTGGGCTAACAGCAACAGCATCGTGCATCCACTTGGCATCACCGCTTGTGTGTGCCGACATGTTGATAGCTAAGCTGTGGCTGCCGGTATGGCCATTAGTTGCCCAGCTCAACGTAGTGGTGTTCGTGCCCCACGAATTTGCCGTCCAGTTGGCAGGGTTGCCCGAGCCATTATCAGTCTCTACGGATGGATTGGCGATTAGGTTAGTGGATCCGGCTGCGTAGACAGTCGGCAGTGCCGGTATTACCAACGCGACAAGGGTTGCTAGTACAGACAGGAGGTACATAAGTCGTTTCATGACG
>CBJLZK010000137.1:0-3328 GCA_966427515.1 uncultured bacterium
CTTGGCAAGGATGCGCTCTAAACAACTGAGCTAGACCCGCATGATTTGATGGTGATATTGTACATGGTCACCCCTGATAATTCAAGGGTTTTCGTGGACTAAATGGTGGCTCCTCCCAGACTCGAACTGGGGACACAAGGCTCTTCAGGCCTCTGCTCTACCAACTGAGCTAAAGAGCCACGACCGTCACATTGTACAAGATGTGACGGCTTTTTTCAATCTAAAAGGTGCGCTTTAGGCTGCGGCGGCACGCTGGCGGGCGTCTACAAACGCACCGTGCAGGCCGGCTTTGTTACCCATAGAGACACTGCCCCATATTGGAGCTCGTGATCCCAACTGCTCGCGGACTTCCTGTTCGGCGCGGTTCATTAGGATTGGCTGGTTAGAGGCCACGCCGCCCATCCAACGCATCACGTCAATTGGAACTTGAACGGTCCGCTGGTTCTCTATAATCGCCACTACGTTTGTAGCCACATCGGTGACAAACTGGCCAGCAGCATCGCGGTCGGTCAGCCAGTCCTTCATCTGGACGCCGTGGTTTAGTTCAACGCCCCGGCCAGATACAAAGGCTTCGGCATGTCCGTCTTCGCCACAAGGGCACTTCGCGCCAGCACGTAAGTGCTTGTGGCCTGGCGAGTCGTAACCGACCCATCCAGCGCCATCGGATGAATATGGCTTGCCGCCCCAGCCACTGCTCAGGGTGGTAGCATAGCCGTCTTCCCTGACACCGCGCTGTTTGTTGACGTCAATCTGGCTCACCGCCACTGCCTTCATGTCGTTTAGGGCGCCGGAACGTTCAGCGGGCAAGCCGACGGCTTGGCCAATATCCACGCCAATTTGTTTGCCATCCCAGCTGCTCAAGGCTCCGCCCAGCATCATGTGGCCGGCGTCATTAAGCTCGCTGGCGATCGACACGCTCGTGGCTACCAATAGCCCGCCATTAGCTTCGGCAATTTGTAGCATGTTGTCGCCAACTGCTTGCACTGTGCCTTCGTAGTCGTTAGGGTCGACTTCGGCGTCGATCGCGCCAACTTCCCACATTTCGCCGTTCCAAACGGCAGTGCGTAACTGAGTGCCACCAATATCAGCTAAACCATATAGAAATTCGGTCATTGTCAGTTCAACTCCTGATCTTTAGCTTAAAGTGACATTGTTACACCCATCCGACAATTAGATCAATTAACTTAGTTAGAAAAAGACCCCTGTACTGAATCTGTTCGGTAAGAGGTCATTTTTACTACGTTAAGAGGTTGTCGGCTACGCGACTGGTCCACCAAATGGCGAGTGGTTGTCGATAAATTCCTGGCAAAAACGTTCAAAGACAGCGTTGGTCCAGCCAAAGCCTTCCTGGCCCGGGTAGACACCCTTGGCTGGTGGTTTGTCGGGGGCGACTACGTTGTACTTCTCTAGGAACACACCGTGTTCGTTAAACCACTGTAGGTTGCAGCGCAGCCACTTCATGGCTACACGGCGGGCGTCTTGGTGGTAGCCGTAGTGTTGCAGGCCCTTAACCACAATAAAGTGCAGTGGTGCCCAGCCGTTAGGATAGGCCCATTGGGTGGGCATAGAGCCGGGTACGTACGAACCAAGCGGCAAGCTATCTGTGGTGGACAACCCGCCCTTTTGCTCGAAACGCTTGAGCGCCTTGACCATCTCTTGGGCTTGGCGGCCATCCACCATGCCGGCCCACATGGTAAAGTACGTGGCCAGCGACGACACGTTGCCGCGCTTTTCTTTGACGTAGTTAAAGTCGTAGAACAAGCCGCGGCCTTGGTCCCACATCAGGTTGTTCATCTTGGATTGGCGGTCGGCAGCTTGGTGTTCCCACTTGGCGGCGTCACGCTGGTCGTCAAAGATACGGGCAGCCCGGGCAAAGTCGAGTTCGTATTTGTATAGCAGCGCGTTCAGGTCGACAGGCAGATAATTGAGTGCTTTGCGGTTAAAGCGAGGCGTCATGTCCCAGCCACTCTCGGCCTCGGCCAGATCATGGAGGTAGTTGTAGTCGTAGTAGCGGCTCAGACCCTGGTACACTTGGCGGGCGTTAGGCTTACGGGTGCCCATCCAGACGGTTTCGTATTCTTGCTTGGCAATGGCCATGTTTTCTTTGAGCCATTTGGTATCTAGCTTATAGGCGTCGTACAGGTCAAAGATAAAGGTCGTCAAAAACGGTGGCTGGGTACGGCTGGTCATGTAGGCCTGGCTAGAGTTGGGAATAATCTTGTAGCGTTTGAATTCGGAAATCAGGTCTTCTAGGATGCCCATGAGCAGCGGCTTGTGTTCTTCGTCCAGCAAGCCCTGGATCATAAAATAGCTATCCCAATAAAACAGTTCGTTGTAGTCGAACTCGTGGCCTTCGGCGAACGACGGCACCAGGTATGACTTGGGCACGCCGATCAGACTGCCTTCGTCCTTGGGCTGGTAGCGCTCTAGCTTGGTCCAGTAAGTCCGGATGTAATCACGGGCGATTTGGACGTCCTCGGCGGTGAGGTCGCGGTTTTTGTGAAACGAAAACAACCGCACTGGTGCGGGTGCTTTACTTTTGGCAATGTGCTTTGCTTTGTCTAACATCTTACTTCTTAGCCTAAGTGAGTTATCTCGGGGCGTCAAGGACAACTAACGTGGCAGTCTTGCCAGCTGTTGCTCAATGCCGTCCAAGATTACATTCAGGCCGGTTTCAAATTGGCGGTCGGCGTCATACAACAAGCCGTCGGGCATATTGCGCAGGCGGGTAGCCAGGCCTGGGCATTCGGCAATAATCTCGTCCATACGGCGCTTGTGGATGGTAACCTGCTCTTGTCGTGAACGGGGATCGGCTTGTTCTTCGAACACGCAGCCAAGTGTAAACCTGACTACTGCGAACATCGACGAAAAGACGAGCTCCATGTCGAAGCCTTCGTCGATGAGCTTTTGCATCATCATCGCCCTGCCCCTAAATGATTTACTCTGGGCTAGGTTGGCATTTACTACCACCACGGCACCATCACGGTGACGGCGCAGAGCACTACGCATGCCCTTGCCCATCATTAGGAGTACTGTGCGCCAGTCAGCTTGCTCAAACGCCTTTTGGCGTGCCTCTTCGTCGCCGCTCTTAGAACGGAACTCTTCTTCGAAGATCCTACCAGCGAGCTGGTCAACCAAGTCTTGCTTGTTTTCGAAGTGCCAATACAGTGCTGCGGCTTTTACGTGTAAGCGTTCAGCTAGCTTGCGCAAGGTTAAACCCTCGAAGCCCACCTCATCCAGGAGTTCAAGCGCCACGGTCACCACCTTTTCTCGTTCTAGGCTGGGACGGCCGTCGCTATTGGTATCTTTTGGCTTCATATGCTATCCA
>CBJLZK010000138.1:0-3311 GCA_966427515.1 uncultured bacterium
CCGGCAAGGTAAAGAAGAACGTTGAACCCTTCCCTGGCGCAGATACCACGCCAACATCACCGGGGTGCAATTGGAGAAGACTCTTGGAAAGAAACAGGCCCAGGCCCGTGCCGCGGATACCGCTGGTCATACTGTTTTCGACGCGGTAGAACTTGGTAAACAGATTAGGCTTGGCGCTCTCGGGAATACCGCGGCCATTGTCTTCGACCTCGACACGTACGAAGCCACCAGTTTGCTGCAACCTAACGGTAATGTGACCGTTTTCTGGGGTGTACTTAAGGGCGTTGGTGATCAGGTTGTTGACCACTTCGCTTATGGCGCTCTCGTCGGCCACCACGAACACCTTAGAGGTTGGACCTTCATAGTGCAACTTTTGCTCCTTAAGGGTGGCAGCTACCATTTCTTCTTTGACCAATTGGTTAAGCAAGCTGGCGATATCAAGCTTTATGAAGGCCACACTCATAGTGCCGCGCTCAATACGTGAGACGTTCAGGATGTTATTGATCAGGCTGCTTAGCTGCGACACACCCACCAAAGCCCGCTCAAGGTACTCGATATTCATGACTGTCAGCTTAGAAATCTCTGGGGAACCATTGATAAGGTCCAGGTAACCCCGCACCACAGTCAGTGGCGTACGAAGCTCATGGGCGGCGATGGCCACAAAATCAAGCTTCATGGCTTCTAGTTCGCGGCTCTTGGTAAGGTCATGTACGGTAATAATGGCAGCGATTTCGCCCATTTGCTCCTGCAAGACGGTAACTACTAGTTCCAGATATGACAGGTGCTCACCCTGGGGCAGGAGGATGTCATCGTAGTGGAAAATGCCTGGCTTATCAAAGTGCGGCACAAATGGCTGGTCATCGCGCATCAGTACAAAGTGCTTGAACAGATTGCTGGCCATTAATTCTTCTGGCGTCTTGCCTACCAGCTTGGCTGCAGGCGGGTTAACACTAATTATCTCTTGGTTCTTGTTGATAGCGATAACACCGTCACTAATACTCTCGAGGATGCTACTCAGACGCCGGCGTTCAACGCTCAAGGTCTGGTTCTTTTGCTCCAAGCCGTGGATCAAGGCCTGCAAGCTACCACCCATACTGTTAAAGCTATGCGCCAAATCGCCAAGTTCGTCGTCGGACCTAACAGGAATCTTATACTGCAGGTCACCACGCCCGATGCGAGTTGCACCGGAAGCAATTAACTGGATTGGCACCAACAACTGACGCCTGAAGAGTAAGCTGGCAGCAACCGCGATAATTGCGACCGCCAGCAAAATGGCGCCATCAAGACGATAAAAGTCATACACGCTAGCAAACACGCTAGTGGTCGGCTGTTCGGTGATCACACCCCAGTTAGTCCGCGTGACCGGCTTGTAGCTAGCCAGAACTTGCTGTCCACGCTCCGAAGAAGATACGTGGACATCTGTATTGTTACCCAAAAAATCCTCAACCTCGTGCACAGAAGATACGTTGTGATGTTGGACCATAAACGTACTATCTGGGTATGCAATCAGGTTGCCCTTATCGTCCACGACATAAGCATACCCCTTGTCACCAACCTTGGTGGATAGCACCGATTGCCACAGGTCACCCAAGTCAAAATCGGCTGTCAGTACGCCAATAATGTCATCTGGTGAGCGATACTTCCCAAATTCAGCCGTCGACAGATGCGTCAGATCTTGCTGTTGGGCAAAACGTATCAGCGGTACGGCAATGGTAATGTGGGGGTTGTTCTGCTTGTCGTAGCTGACCGGGCTTATGTATTCCTTGCCAGCCAAGAAGGTCGTGGACTTAAAGGCATCGCTCTTGGAAGCATCATTATGTTCATTAATTAAGCCGTTGCTGGTTAGCACTGCCTTCTCCATGCCATTCTTGTCGAGCAAGGCTACACGCTCAATGTCACGGTCTTGTTTAACCATGGTCGCCAGGTTGAGGTCGACATTAGGCATATCAAATTGCCTGAGTGCGGAGGTCTGCGACTGAAAGATCAACACATCTGTTTTTTCGGCCAGGAAGTTATCGACACTGCTGGCGGCCTGGCTGGCAGCCAGCTCCTGCTGGGCTACGGCGTCTTGACGCAATTTGCTCTGGGCGTTAACCACCAAAATCACACCGACTATAAGCAGCGGTCCAAGTGAGACTGCTAGCAATAGCAGGAGTAGTTTTTGTCCGATTTTTACTCTGGTCATTTTAGACTTTTATAGCTTGACTGCTCCTAGTATAACTGGTTATGCTTTGGATATGCTACCCAAAAATAGACCAGGCTCTTCAAAAAGTATACTCGTCCGTGCGCTTACAGTCTTTGTTGGCGCTCTCTTTTTATTTACATTCGCGCTCGCTGGCTACCGTTACGGCGGCGGTTTTAGTGTTGATACCGATGATGTTATTAACCCCAAAGCCAAAATCACCATCCCCAACGATGCTACCGTGGCTGCTGAATGTGAAACCGCACGCGGCAAACAGTACATCAGGCCAAAGGATATTCCCACAGGCCCAATTTATGACGTATACCAGGGCAAGGTTATTGCCGTCGAGTACTTGGTTAATCCCGTAACCTTGGCCAAGAATGATGGCACCTATACCAACCTTAGCCTGCCTCAAGGCCAAGGTAGCAGCTACGATCATATCTCTCTGATTCATGTCGCACCGCATGCCGGCATGGACGAAGAGCACTTCCACGTCATTGCCTATTTAATTCCTCAGTCACAAGCCAACACCGTTACCTGCAACGGCCAGCCGTCCCCAGAGATGACTGACATGACCATGTAGTGTACAAAACTCCAAAAAGTGTAAAGAATCTTACAGAACCAGATTAGAGCGAACCGTATGATGTTCGTAAGGTTTCGCGAGGGGACACAGTTCCCGAGTAACCCGCACACCGCACGTCATGCCCTTGGCTCCGACGAACCACCGACTGACCTGCGTGTGTACCCTCAGCAAAACCGCTAGCATAGGTTATTGCATGGCTAGAATGTACGTGGTGCTGCTTACCACCAAGTGCAAAGCCGAAAATAACCTGCGCTAGATTACCCTCACAAATTACCCTGCTTCACGGTGCAGGGTAATTTGCTTTTTGAGGGACATCACTTGACGCGTTAGTGATTCAGTGTACACTGGCAAGATAACTACTATGAACGTGATTTTGAGCAGCATTATTATTGTGATTATCGTCGTCCTCGCCCGAGGCTGTGTTGCTCATGCCACGATTCGCTCCTAAATAAATTTCGCAACGCAGCCCGTCACCCACTCACCTGGAGCGGATCGGCAAGAGCCAATCTAAACGGAATGCAAAAGCGATGACTAATACATTTGGAC
>CBJLZK010000139.1:0-3285 GCA_966427515.1 uncultured bacterium
CTGGCTGGTGTTACATTAAGTCCGATCTGCTTGTAGGCGGCCAATACTTCGTCGTATTCGTCCTTACGAAGCAAGCCAGTGTCTACGAAAATACACGTTTGCTGCTTGCCGATGGCTTTGTCTACTAATGTGGCGGCAACTGACGAGTCAACACCGCCAGATAATGCGCATACCACATTGCTGTCGCCTACAGCTTCACGAATGTCAGCGATTTGTTGTTCAATAACCGATTCGGCGGTCCAGTCGCGGGCAAAACCGCACAGGCCGATAAAGTTCTCTAGGATTTGCCGGCCATATTCGGTATGTGCGACTTCCGGATGAAATTGTAAACCGAAAATACCAAGCTCTGCGTCCTCGATGGCACAGATGATGTCGCCACTTTTGGCGGTGACATGAAAGCCGTCCGGCGGCATTGTTACATAGTCGCCGTGGCTCATCCAGACTGTGCTGTTATCGTAGTCGGCGGCTAGCAGTTTGCTCTTATGCTGTAGCTGCAGGCTGGCTTTGCCATATTCGCGGTTAGGGGATACCTCCACGATGCCTCCAAGCATCTTGGTAAGGAGTTGCAGCCCATAGCAAACTCCCAAAATTGGTACGTTGAGGGCAAAAATATCCTCATTGGCGCCTGGCGCCTGCTTGTCATATACCGAATTTGGCCCGCCCGATAATACGATCCCTAACGGGTGGTGCTTGGCAATGTTTTCGGTAGTGGCACTAAAGGGCAGAATGATGCTGTAGACGCCAAGCTCGCGTGCCCGGCGGGCAATCAACTGGGTGTACTGTGAGCCAAAATCTAAAATAACGAGCGTTTCCAAGATTGTCTCCTATCGCTTTACTTATAATTGTCGCCTGGGTTAGTAATAAACAGGTCGTGGGGATGGCTCTCGGTAAGCGAGGCTTGGGTAATGCGCATAAAGCGCGCGGTCTCCCACAATTCGGCAATGGTGCGGGCACCAATGTAGTACATACCCGAATAGACGCCACCAGTTAGTTGGTCGAGCAGTTGCTTGAGCGTGCCAGTACAGGGTACGAGGCCTTCGCAACCTTCGGCCACCAGCGTGTCGCATTGGTAGTCTTTGCCATGGAACTCGTCTTCGGAGCTAATCTTGAGCCCTTGCTTCATGGCGCCGATTGAGCCCATGCCGCGGTACTCCTTAAAGATATATTCTGGCGAGCCGTCAATAATATTCTGGAAGCGGCCTGGAACGTGTTCGGGTTTGAGTTTTACAACTTTACCAGGTGATTCTTCGGTTGCAGCCAGTAAGCGGCCAAGCATCACCGTGGAAGCGCCAGCGGCCAAGGCTTTGACGACGTCGCCAGACCTGATAATACCGCCGTCGGCAATAACTGGCACATCGTGTGGCTGGGCTACATGTGACGTTTCGAGCAGTGCTGTTAATTGCGGTACGCCCATGCCCGAAATAATGCGTGTCGAGCAGATAGCACCGGGTCCCATGCCTACGCGCAGGCCGTCAGCGCCTGAATCTATCAAAGCTTCGGCGCCCTCGGCGGTGGCGACGTTGCCGGCGATAACGTCGATATCAAAATTGGCCTTAATATACTTAACGGCCTGCATGACCTTTTTGGAGTAGCCATGCGCCGAGTCGACGATCAAGACGTCAACTCCGGCCTTGACGAGTTGCTCAACGCGGGACTCGTAGCCCGCACTCGAGCCAACTGCTGCGCCAACTAGCAGGTCCTCTTGTTTGACCTTTTTGACCTCGGCGACCTGGTCTTCGATGGTTAAATTCCTGTGAATAAAACCAACGCCCCCGAGACGTGCGAGGGTGATGGCGAGTTCGTGTTCGGTGACAGTGTCCATGGGCGCGGAAATGATTGGTGTCCGCAGTTGGATACGCTTGGTAAGGTTAGTGGTAAGCGTGATGTCTTTGCGGTCAAAACCTGAGTACCCGGGCCGCAGTAGCACATCGTCAAACGTAAGTGCGAGAGGTAAGTTGTGTTCCATATTTTATTCTAAAGCTACGGGCAGTAGGCTGTCAAAATACTTATGCTGGTATGATTAGCTAATGGACAGAAGCGAAAAACTACTTACTGAAGTCACCGGACTTTACCAAAAAACCACGACATCATTTGGCGCTTGGATGTGGCATAACCATGTCAGATGGGTAGCCGATAGGGCTAGGTTACTGGCAGAAAAGTACCAGGCTGACGCCGAGAAAGCATATTGTGCAGCCTTACTCCACGATTTAGCGGACTGCCGCTACGAAAGAGATGACGAAAACTTCAAGACATATTCGGATACAAAGGGCAAAGAGTTACTCCAGAAGGTGGGTTTCAGCCCAGATGAAGCTACCGAAATTGTCGAGGTGATTATCCGGCACCATTCGTGCCATCCTGGGAGTTTGCCGGCAACTATCGAGGGGAAGGTCTTGGCCACGGCAGATGCAATGTTCCATTTACAGACAAGTTTCTTTCCTATGCTTTGTTACCTACGGAGACCACAACAGGTAATGAGCTACGAAGCTTGGCAAGATTGGTTCAGCGAAAAAGTTGAGCGGGAGTACAACATAAAAATCTTTTTTGAAGATGAACGCGCCGAGGTAAAAGCAGATTATGAAGCCCTTAAACGAGTGTTCGGCAATAAAACGTTGAAGAGTGAAGTGGCATAGAGCTGTTCCAGGTTATAATTAGCTAGTATGACCGAAGCTTTGGAAGCTAAATTAAAGAACCTGCCAAGCCAGCCAGGCGTGTATTTTCACAAAGACGCCAGCGGCGAAATTATTTATGTCGGCAAAGCCGCCTCACTCAAAAACCGGGTGCGGCAGTATTTTCATGCCTCCAGGCGACGTGATCCTAAAACTGACGCGCTGGTAGCCGAGATTGCCGATACCGACTGGATTACCGTCGAGACCGAATTGGATGCACTGTTCGTAGAAGCCGAAATGGTCCGCCGTTACATGCCACGCTACAACATTTTGCTGCGCGACGACAAAAGCAGCACCTATGTACGCATTAACTATGACGATCCGCACCCATCGATTACCTATACGCGCCGTCCATTGGACGACAAGGCCAAGTATTTTGGGCCGTACTTTAATGGCGGTGAGGTCAAACGTGCCCTCAAATACTTACGCAAAGTATTCCCATATTCCACGCACACCGGTGTGTTGCCCAAACGTGTTTGCTTGCAGTACCACCTAGGTTTGTGCCCTGGGCTGGAAGAAAACAAAACCAGCCTGCAAGATTACCGTGCCAATCTGCGCCAGCTGATGCAATACCTGCGTGGTGAGCGCCAAAAGGTCTTGGAGCAATTAGAAAAAGACA
>CBJLZK010000140.1:0-3270 GCA_966427515.1 uncultured bacterium
GTAAGCGCTGCAGCCGCACTGGAGGCGTGGAATGTCCTTAGCACCAAGTGGCCAGTAAGGGCAGCCTGTAACGCTGTCTTGGCTGTGTCTTGGTCGCGGATCTCGCCGACCATCACGACGTCTGGGTCCAAACGGAGCACAGCACGCAGCTTTTCGGCAAAGCCGGAAGCGTTGGTGTCGCCGTGCACAGGGATTTGCGTAACACCAGGCATAAAGTATTCCACCGGGTCTTCCAAGGTTAGGATTTTGCGCTCAGGGCTGTTTAGTGTGTTAACAATCGAGTACAACGTGGTCGTCTTACCCGAACCGGTAGGACCAACTACCAACACCATGCCTGTAGGGTGCTGGATAATTTCGTCTACTACTGCGCGCTCGCGTTCGTTAAGACCAAGGTTCTCAAGCTTTAGGAGTTCCAACTTAAGCGTAAAGATACGCATTACCACATCTTGGCCGTACACCGTTGGCACGGTTTCGACACGCAAGTTGACTGTCACGTCTTCGCCGGTAGCTAGGTGGTAAGACTTATTAATGTGCCCTGTCTGGGCTTCGTCGACGCCTGTTGAAACATTGGCGGCGATAGCAATCGAACTAAGTAGCTGGTGGTACTTTTCACGGCTCAGCGTAGCGATCGGGTGCAAAACCCCGTCTACACGGAACCTGATGCGTACATCGCTTTCTTGGTTCTCTAGGTGAATGTCGGAAGCCTTGAGGCGGTAACCCTGCTGCACGAGGTAGGCCAAGATGTCGTCGGCACGCACTTGGTCAAGGGTTGTCGTAACCTGGTTAAATAGGTCATCACCGGTTTGCGCCGTAAAAGCAATGTCTTCGTATTCAATTTTCTTGGGCGGATCATAGAGCCGCATGTACTCGCGGTAACCAGCGTCAGAAATAATGGCAAAGTTAGTGCGCACATCGCTAAAGCGCTGGCGCATTTCGTTAATTGTTTGTTGTGACGTGGTGGTAGTAATACCAAATAAGACGTTGCTCTGGTCGGCCTGCAACGGGATGATACGCTTTTGGTACATTTCTGCATTGGGCAGCAGGTCTTTGTACAGCGCTTTTTGGGGCAAGGTCGACGTATCTACGTAATTAAAGCCTAACAAACGGGCACGCCGTAGCGTCGCGTCTTCTTCGTCGCGTCTTGCGTCTTGACTCATGCCACCATAATACCATAACCACTATGTGTTTAAAGGAATGTTCGCTATAGTTTTTGGCATGAGAAGCGTCATTCTAATCGCCCATAATTTACGCAGCTGCCACAATGTTGGCTCACTACTCCGGACTGCCGAAGGTTTGGGCGTGCACAAGGTGTTTTTGACTGGTTACACACCATATCCAAAGTACGACGGTGACACACGTTTGCCCCACCTTGCCAACAAAATCCACAAGCAAATCGCCAAAACAGCATTAGGCGCCGAAGAAACCCAAGCGTGGGTACATGTGGAAAGCATTGAATGGCTGGTCGACGCCCTTCACAAAGAGGGCTGCACCGTCGCCGCCATCGAGCAAGCCCCCAATTCGACACCATTGCCCGAATACGATGCCCCACACCAGATCGCCCTGCTCGTTGGGCGCGAGGTCGAGGGCGTAGAGCCAGAGGTCCTAAAACTCTGCGATAAAATCCTAGAGATCCCGATGTTCGGCAAAAAAGAGTCATTCAACGTCGCCCAAGCCGCCGCCATGGGTATGTATCAGTGCACGTTTGTAAAACCATAACCATGTTATACTGTTGGTAAGATGGTCCTAGCCGCACATCCAAAACACAAGGTATCTATTCACGACAAAAAACGTTTTGGCCAGCATCACAAGCCAAGTAAGCACTACACCAAAACGTATTGGCCGTATTTGCCCATGCTCCTGGTGGTGTTATGTGGCTTTGTATTGAACCTTACCTGGCACCCAGGTCAGGCTGTGCTTGGCTACGCAACCAGTATTAGCCCGACAGGGCTGCTGGATGAAACCAACACCCAGCGCACACAAAACAGCGAGACTGCCCTGGCGATGAACAGCCAGTTAATGCAAGCAGCCCAGGCTAAAGCTAATGATATGGTAGCCAAAAACTATTGGTCCCATGTCTCGCCAGATGGCACACAGCCCTGGCAGTGGATCACTAATGCCGGCTACAGCTACATGTCAGCTGGCGAAAACCTAGCGTACGGCTTTGACACCAGTTCGGCTACAGTATCCGGCTGGATGAACAGTGCCGAACACCGTGCCAACATTCTTAATTCTGACTTCCAGGATGTAGGCTTTGGTATTGCAAACTCGCCTAACTTTAATGGTGACGGCGAAGAAACCGTTGTGGTAGCCATGTACGGCCAGCACCAAAGGATCGTAAGCCCATCAATAGTAAAGAACGGCACTACCACGCCTACTCCAGCTCCAGCGCCTGCCACCCCGGCACCACAGCCAGCTGTTCCAGCGCCTGCCCAGCCGACTACCACGCCACAGCCTACCGTCAAGAGTACGCCAACGCAAACCGCCTCGACACCTACAAACAGCAATCCAAATCCACGACCCATCCAGGCCAAGACTGTCTCGCGCATAGACGTGCTAACCAACGGCAACGCCCAATGGGCTGCACTGGCAATGTCGGTATTGGCCACCATCTGTATGCTTAACATTCTGATCAAGCACGCCCGGATGTGGCGTCGCTACTTGGTCAAGGGCGAAGCGTTCTTTATTAAGCATCCGCTGCTCGACACTGTGTTTGTAGCGATTGGCGTCTTGGGTGCCGTCCTGATGCAAGGCACTGGCTTTATCCAATAGAATAAACAAGGGTTATCCATGACAAAATATATCTCCAAAACCAGCGCTAGCATTTGCGCCGGTATCTTCGGTTTGGGCGTATTACAAGGCTGGTCGATGTACGAACACCGCTCGGCCGTGATAGACAAACACGTCGTCGGCAGCAACGCCTGGGGCGTGCATATTTTACTAGCCTTAATTCTGATTGCCCTGATTGGGCTATCTGTGTTTTACCACCGCAAAGCCGCCCGCACCCCATACATTATCTGGCTATCACCATTTACCAAGACAGCATTGGAGCGCGTCAAAAACACCATACTCCTTAAGCGCGGCGTCACCGCTGGCAATGTTATCAGGGGTTTTATTGTCGCCTTTTTGGTAATCACCTCTTTGTTTTTCTTCTTCCGCGCAGGCATGCAAGTTATTGGTTCTGCCGATCCCAACTGGGATATTAACGCCTGGGGCGGCCCTACCCGCCTTGGTGCTTCGCTAGCCCACTGGATGGATAGCTTTTACTTCTTT
>CBJLZK010000141.1:0-3264 GCA_966427515.1 uncultured bacterium
AAGCTTCAGCCAATATTGTGGTAGCCCAGCTGCTGTTTTTGCAGGCAGAGGATCCCAAGAAGGATATCTTCTTCTACATTAACAGCCCTGGCGGCAGCGTATATGACGCTTTTGCTATCTATGACACTATGCAATATGTTACCAACGACATCCAGACTGTTGGTATTGGTATGCAGGCTTCGGCTGCAGCTTTTCTGTTAAGCTCAGGCACCAAGGGCAAGCGCTTCGTCTTGCCAAACTCTTCGGTAATGATCCACCAACCTTCCGCAGGAACCCGCGGTAAGGTAACCGACATGGAAATCGACCTCCGTGAAGGCTTGCGCCTCAAGCAAAAGTTGACCGAGATTATGGCCGCCAACTCTGGCCAAAAGGTCGACAAGATCAAGAACGATATGGAACGTGACTACTGGATGAGTGCTGATGAGGCCAAAAAGTATGGCCTAGTTGATGCTGTTATCACCCAGCCACCTAAGGCCTAAAAGTGAGCTACAACTACGACGGCCCAAGATTGCACGGTGGTGATGTCACACTAGTGCCTATGGATTATATGTACACCAGCGACTTGTTAGCGTTGGGTACGGATTTGAGCGAGCTCGTAAACGAGCCAGCAACCCATGACATTCTGGAGGAGCGGCACCTTGATGGCGTGTTGGTACGTCATACTTCTATCGACGATTCGATGGCTGCTGTTGAGCGGGCACGTGAGCAGCACCTTACGACTAACGACCAAAATTTTGGCCTACTACTAGGGGAAGACACTTGGATTGGCATGGGCAGTTTGATGCGGACTTTGCCGTTGCGAGTACCCAGGGTAGAGGCCGCCGGGCTGCTGCCTGCCGCCATTACTCGCGGTAGCCGTATCCTATCGAAGCAAGTGCCAGTTGCAGGCCCAAATATTACAGCCTGGGTTGCAGCGGAGCATCATCGCAACCGCCTGTCTGGTATCTACCGTTCACTTGGTGAATTGGCTGGTACTGGCTGGACTATTGAACCCGTTCGTTCTTACGAAGGCTTGCGTGCTCTTCGGGCCGCTGGCTTTATCTCGACTGGCCGCATTAGACGATATGATGACCTCGAGACTGGATATTCACCACCACTAGCAGAACTGTTCACGTACAGCGTGGACGTGCCCGCGTCTTAACGCGCGCAAATCCCACTTAGCTTAATTTTTGCTTGACATTCCCCCTCCAAAGGCTCACAATCTTACCCTAAGAAGTAGTGTAAGTTGGGCTGTGCTGCAATTGTTGATAATTGCACACCAAAAAAGCTCTCCTTAGGAATCTTCGCGCGCAAAATCCTAAAACAATAAAAGCCTTAATTTAATCAAGGCCAATGCTCGTTTCACACCGAGTATTGGCTAGCATAGAAGGGGAGTTGCTGTACATATGGCGAAAAGCACCAAGTTAGCCACAGACAATGGCACACGCGTGTACTTTACTCGTCAAGACGACGCAATTCAGCTCGACAACCTCGTCGACCACCAAAACAAGTCATTCCAATGGTTTGTAGAGGAAGGTCTTGGCGAGCTTTTGGCTGAAATTAGTCCAATTGACGACTACACCGGCACTAAATTGTCTTTGCGCTTCAAAGATTACCACTTTGAAGATCCAAAGATGACGGAGTCCGAGGCTCGTGAGAATAATATTTCTTACGAAGCACCACTTAAGGCTACTGTTGAACTCACCAACAAGGTTACTGGTGAAGTCAAAGAGCAAGAAATTTACTTGGGTGATTACCCATGGATGACCAAGCGCGGTACGTTCGTTATCAACGGCGCCGAGCGTGTGGTTGTTAGCCAGCTGATCCGTTCTGCTGGTGTTTTCTTTACCAGCGACCAGCATGGCGCAAACAATCTGTACGGTGCCAAGGTTATCCCTGGCCGTGGTGCATGGTTGGAATTTGAGACCGCTGCATCTGGCGCCCTGTACGTAAAGATTGACCGCAAGCGCAAGATTGCTGTTACCACTTTGCTGCGTGCCCTCGGCATGTCCGAGACCGCAATGAAGGAAGCTTTTAAGGCTGTTGACACCGGCAAGACTAACCACTTGCAGATCACCCTAGAAAAAGACCCGACCCGTGGTCAAAGCGACGCACTCATCGAAGTCTACCGCCGCCTGCGCCCTGGTGACCTGGCTACCGTAGACAACGCCAAGAGCTTGCTCGAGAACATGTTCTACAACTTCAAGCGTTTCGACTTCAGCCGCGTTGGCCGTTACAAGATCAACAAGCGCCTGAACCTTGACGTTGCTAACACCGTCGAGAACCGCGTTATGCGCCTTGAAGACTTGGTAGCTATCGTTGCCGAGCTTATCCGCTTGAACAACACCCAGGAACCGGCTGACGACATCGACTCATTGGCTAACCGCCGTGTGAAATTGGTCGGTGAATTGGTCCAGCGCCAGTTCCGTATCGGTCTGCTGCGCATGGAGCGCAACACTAAGGACCGCATGTCTATGTCTGAGCTCGAAAGCGTTACCCCTGGCCAGCTAATCAACGCCCGCCCGGTCGTAGCAGCTGTCCGCGAATTCTTTGCCTCCAGCCAGCTGTCACAGTTCATGGACCAGATTAACCCACTGTCAGAGTTGGCTCACAAGCGCCGCCTGAGTTCGATGGGTCCTGGTGGTTTGAGCCGTGAACGCGCAGGCTTTGAAGTCCGCGACGCCCACGCTACTCACTACGGTCGTATCTGTGCCGTAGAAACCCCAGAAGGTGCCAACATTGGTTTGGTGCTTAACCTTGCAAACTATGCGCGCATCAACGAATACGGTTTCGTTGAAACCCCTTACCGCAAGGTGGCTAAGGGCAAGGTAACTGACGAGGTTGAATACTTGGACGCTTCCGAAGAAGAAGCTGCCGTTATCGCCGGTGCCGGTGTTGAACTAGACAAAGACAACAAGATTGTTGGCGACCGCGTATCAGCTCGCTACCGCTTGAAGTCAGGTGAAGTTGACACCGCTACGGTGACTCACATGGACGCCGCCCGCAACCAGATTATTGGTTCTTCGGCCGGTTTGATTCCATTCATCGAAAAGAACTACGTGTACCGCTCACTCATGGGTAGTAACCAGCAGCGTCAGGCTGTGCCACTGATCCAGCCTAAGGCTCCTATCGTTGGTACTGGTCTCGAAGGTGCTGCTGCACGTAACACCGGCCAGATGGTTTTGGCCGAGGCAGATGGTGAAGTCGTTAAGGCTACTGGTGACGCTGTTACCGTGAAGTACAAAGACGAAGCTGTTACTTACGAACCAATGCACTTTATCCGCT
>CBJLZK010000142.1:0-3250 GCA_966427515.1 uncultured bacterium
GACTCATGTCCACTATTATTTTCCATACGGTACTATGTTATACAAGGTACTATATTTTGTCAAGATGAGGTACTGTATACTCAGCTATATGGTTACTATTACTTACTTCGTACATGGCACTACTGCAGATAACGAAGAGCACTTGGCTACCGGTTGGCTACCCGGTGAGCTATCCGGCAAGGGCCGCGAGCAAGCTTCCCTGCTCCGTGAACAGGTGGCAGACAAGGACTTTGATGTGGTCTTTTGTTCCGATCTTAAGCGGGCTGTGGATTCTGCTAATCTGGCTTTTGACGGCAAGTACCAGATTGTCCAGGACGATAGGCTACGCGAAGCCAACTATGGCGATTACAACGGCCTACCCCACACCTTTAAAGACTCGATGACAGATTACATCGATAACCCCTTCCCCAACGGCGAAAGCCTGCGTGACGTCGAAGCCCGGCTGCAATCATTTTGCAACGATTTAAAGCAAAGCTACGATGGCAAACACATAGCCATTGTCGCCCACCAAGCCCCGCAACTAGCCCTAGAAGTCATCTTGGGTGGCAAAAGTTGGGACGAAGCCATCGCTACAGACTGGCGCAAAACGAACAGTTGGCAACCTGGCTGGACCTACGCAATCAAGTAGCTTTGTAAGCAGATTATTTCGTTCCCCATGGCACTGGTCCTGAGCTCCTAATGTGCTAGATTTTAGCACATTAGTCGTGCGGAGGTGCCACAGTCAACGAAATAATCTGCACCCACCCCTCTACTTTATTGCTATACTAAAGCCATGAGCGAAATGCCCGATATTAGCGATCGAGCTATAGAAGTCTTACGCAAGAACGACAAGGGCTTGTACACCATTCCTGCCGAAGGCCTATACCCACACCAATGGTTATGGGACAGTTGCTTTATTGCCATTGGCCAGCGCCACTACGACGTTGAGCGCGCCAGAATGGAAGTTATGGGTTTGCTACGCGGCCAGTGGAGCAACGGCATGATCCCGCACATGATCTTCACCCCTGGCTACAAACAGTACCGTAGTGCGCATGGTATCTGGGAAAGCTGGGTTAGCCCCTTTGCGCCCGACGATGTATCTACAAGCGGTATCACCCAGCCACCAATCATTGCCGAAGCTGTCGTGCGCATCGGCGAAAAAATGAAGCTACCCGAGCGCCGCAGCTGGTACCGCCAAGTCTTCCCGGCTTTGCTGTCTTACCACGAATGGCTGTACCGCGAGCGTGACCCGCACGGTGAAGGCTTAGTGCTACAAATCCACCCGTGGGAAACGGGCCTAGACACTACACCGCCTTGGATCGCCGAATTACACGAGCACCTCTTGCCGTGGTGGATCAGGTTCCTAGAAAAGACCAAGCTGGAATACTTTGCCAGCCTGTTCCGCGTGGACACGCACTTTGTACCGATGGAAGAACGCTACCCCACCGTGGATGCAATGGCCCTGTACGACGTCCAACGCCGTCTACGCCGCAAGGAATATAACATCGATAGAATCCTCAACCACTCCCTGTTTGCCATCGAAGACCTAACCTTTAACTGCATCCTGATGCGCGCCAACGACCACTTGCTGGCCATCGCCAAAACTTTGCGCGCCGACATCCCGCCAGAACTACTTAAACGCATCGAGCACGGCCGCCGCACCCTCGAAGAATTGTGGGATCCCTACACCGAACAATATTATTCCCGCCAATTCGTAACTCATAAACTCTGCAAAGAGCCCAGCATTGCCACCCTGATGCCGCTGTATGCCGGTACCATTAGCCCTGAGCGCGCCGCCACGCTGGTAAAAATGCTCGAGAACGAGCACCTCTTTGGCCCTGCCCATCCAGTGCCGAGCGTGCCGCTCAACTCACCATGGTTTAACCCAAAGATGTATTGGCAGGGTCCCACCTGGCTCAATATGAACTGGATGATCGCCGACGGTCTACGCCGCTACGGCTACAAAGACCACGCCGAAGCCTTAATCGAAAGCTCGCTAGAGCTCGTCAAAGACGGCAACTTTTACGAATACTACAACCCGCTAGACGGCAAGCCATTAGGCGCACCCAACTTCAGCTGGACGGCTGCCGTCGCCCTGGACTGGCTCAAAGACACTAAGCCACGTAAAGCCTAATCTTCTAGGGATGGCCTGTCGAGTTCTAACGGCTCAACGGATGCTGCAGTGTCGGCAATCTTTACGACGTCCTTGTCGACTTTTTTGAGTTCCTTGTGGGCATTATTAAAGTGGTTTACGGTCGTACCCAGGCTGTTGCCGAGCTTTTGCATCAGCTGTTCGTAGGTAGTGATGTGGCGGCCGAGTTCGCCGACGCGTTTTTGGATTTCTTTGGCTTGCTCTTCGATTTGCAGGCTGCGCAAACCCTGCATAACTGTTTGCAGGTAGGCCATAAAGGTCGTCGGGCTCACGATAATCACATTCTTTTCGCGGAAGGCGTATTCGATTAGGTCACGGGCCGAAGTGCTGGTCACGCCAACTTTGTTTACTAGTAGATCATAGTAAATCGCCTCTGACGGGATGAACATAAAAGCGTAGTCCATGGTGCCGTCGCCAGGGCGAATGTACTTGGAGGTTTCGTCGATGCGGTTTTTGAGGTCAGTTTTGAACGCTCGGGCTAGCACGTCGCGTTGGGTTTTATCCGTTTCTTCGAGCAGACGGTTGTAGTTTTCCAAAGAGAACTTGGAGTCGACCGGCAGCATCTTACCCTTATCCAGGATAATGACGGCGTCACAGATCAGATCGCGGTTGTCGCCGTCTTTGCCGATCTTGAATTGCAACTTAAACCTGTCGGGCGGCAGCACGTTCTCTAGCACCTGGCTCAGGTAGTATTCGCCCAGGACACCACGCTGCTTAGGGTTCTGCAGCACGTTTTGCAGGGTACGTAGCTCGTCGGCAACGTTAACCACGCGCTTGTTGGTCTCGTCTAGTTTGGTCAGACGTTCGGTAACGTCAGTAATGAGTTTGGAGCTGGCAGTAAACTGCTTCATGATCGATTCGCGCATCAGCTCTTGGTTTTTGTCCATGCGTTCGGTGATCTGGTTTTGCAAACCATCCTTGAACCTGTTGATGTCCTGGCTTAATCTGGTCAGGTCTTCCTTTAATAACAGCGCTGTCTGGGCGTCATTGCCTGCTGTCGGCCGGCGAAATTGCTGCACCACCACAAATAACAAGACAGCGCAGACTAGCCCTAAAATAATTAGCACTCCAATCATAGTTCCCCTATTATAGCATTACCATTTAAGAAGACCCGGGGTC
>CBJLZK010000143.1:0-3241 GCA_966427515.1 uncultured bacterium
CCAAAGGCATTCAATACAAACGCAGTACAGATGGTGGCCGAAAGGTAAAATGCCCACGAGGTAATAAAGCCCCAAAACCGGTGTCCCAGCACCCGGCTCACCGGGGCGTAGCCTAACTCACCAGCTTCGGCCAACGAGGCGATGACCATAAACGAAAAAGCCGAACATAGCACTCCCACGCCTGCCAACAAAAATGACACGATGGCAGCTGGTCCAGCTTGGTGGACCGCTACGCCCGATAGTACGAACACACCCGCGCCGACCATTGCGCCAATGGCGAACGCCACACACGACCATAACCCAATTAGTTTCTTTGTTTTCATATCTGTTGGCATTGTACTACATCCCGTTTAAACGTGCTGTCAAGACGAACAGTTTAACACTGTTAAACAATTATTCTTAACATTTTGCAAAAAAGTGAGATAGTAAAAGTACGGAGCAAGACCAGCTCTAACCGCAAGTAAGCATCCAGTGACTTTGGCGGTTACCGAAACAGCATTGCCCAAAGCGAAACGGTTCCAGGAAATTCCAGGCGCCTCCGCGTAGAAATAAGCAATCGCACACTAAGGCGAATGTTTAACTTCTAGCGCTAGGAGGCGCTTTAAAAATGTCTTATGAATCGTCACGCCGTGAAGGTTTAGGCTTCGTAGGTATATTTGTGACCTCGATGCTTGCATATAATATTGGCTCATTTGTGGGCCGAGCCCTTGAGCATGCTGATGAGCGGGTTCATGACGTGCAGGTGGCCAACAGCCAGCTATATACTCAGCTCGATCATGACCGCCAAATTGAGGGACTCATCCTAAATGACAAAGATCACACCTTTACCTTCCATACCGAAGACCCCCAAGGCACCCCAGAAGTCTGTAATGGTAAATACGAAGAACACAAGGACATGGCCACGCTGATTGGCGACCTGTCTTGTACGCAAGTCGTACCCATCCCACAGCACTCTTAATAACCGCGAACTTTAACAATACGAAAGACGTTTTATATATGGAAATCCGTAAGTTTATTGAGCGCAAAGCTCCTGTAATTGCCTTAAGCCTGGGCCTTGGTGTGGGAGGCCTGGCACTGGCTGGATGTTCTAACGACCCAGAAGTCTTAAAAGACCGGCCAGGTACGGTAACTGAACATATTTACCACCCGCCGTACACTAGCTTTATTATGGCAGGCAAAGTGCCGATTATTACCTACCACCCCGCCGAATATGATTTGGATGTGCGCCAGTGTGACCGTGCTGCCGATTCTCATGCCGATGCCCAGGGCTGTGTAACAGCCGAAATAGAGGTGAGTGAGCAAACCTACCAGCAGTTCCCAGACGGTTCCCAAATTGAATTTCCCAGCAAGTAGCCAAAATGTACGTTTAATGTTCTATATTGCTTTTCTCTGAGACAATCCTGATAATTAAAGCACTAGCACCATGCTATACATTATTAAGTAAGCAGGAAAAACAAATATATGAAGAAACTACGAGCGTTACTAGTGGCGCTGCCGCTGATGCTGCTGGTGATCGGCGCTGTTGCCGGTCCTGTGTATGCCGAGAACGGCTCTGACAGCCAAAACTCGGATTCTACGACTACAACAAATAGTTCAGAAACAGAACCCAACAGCATTCCAGGTGCCACTGGCGACAAAAGCAAGACCGAAGTAGAGCAAGAGGCACGCAACCACGAAACAGAGATGCGTACCAAGGGCCAGGAATTGCTCAAGGAAGCAGAACACAACAAGAACGACCAGAATAGTAACGACAAGACCAACGCTACCAACACTGACCGTACCAAGGTCTGTGCAGAGCACAAGCAAGGCTTGCAGACTAAGCTCGACAACCTGGTCAAGAACGCCCAGGCCTACAAGGCTCGTGTAGATGGTATCTACCAGAAGGCTTTGGCCTACCAAACCACCAACAACCTGACGATTGATGCTGCCTTGGTTACGGCTGCTAACACCGCACAAGCCCAGGCTGCAGTATCTGTCCAGGCATTGAATAACCTCAAGCCAACGGTGGATTGTAACAACACGAGCGTTGCCACTGACGTGGCTACCTTTAAGGCTGCCTCTGTCCAGGCTCGCACCGACCTGCAAGCCTACAAGACCGCCGTCAAGAACGTATTAACCGCGTTGGAAAACGCTAAGCAATAGGAGGGAGCCATGAAATATCTAAAACATAACCAACGTGGTGCCGCTCATCTTGTCGCTATCTTTGGTGTTGTCTTGCTGGCAGTGATCGGCTTTACCGGTTACCGTGTGATGCATAACAGCAAAAACAACCAAACCGCCTCGACGACCACTACGACATCGAACACCACGGTGCCAGCTAAGATCCAGAATAAGACTGATGTCCAGCAGGCCTCTAAGGCTCTGGATAGTACCAGCAGTAGCACGATTGACCCCAGTCAGCTCGACGCCGACTTGAGTAGTTTGCTCTAGAGTAGCTAGCTGCATCCATAATCCCTCTGTTATATCTTTTGACAGGGGGATTATATTATGCTAAAGTTAAAGTATTGTTCGTGATGAATCCGAGTGTTTGAAGCATTTGTACTTAGGTTTCATTTAGACAATCGAAGTACAAACTAAACACATAAGGATTCTATTTTTATGCCTTTTAAAACCCGTACACAACGGGCGTCATCTGGACGCACTCACAAAAGTTATAACGGCGGCGGCCGCTCATTCGGCGGTAACCGTTCTTATGGACGCAAAAAATTCCAACCAAAGAAGGATTACATCCATCCTTCACGCTTTGTTAAGGCTGCCAAGCCTGTCGAAGAGGTTGCATACGAAGCCCAGCACAAGTTTGCTGACTTTGCTGCACACCCATTAATTAAGGAAAACATTGCCGCTAAGGGCTTTGAACAGCCATCACCTATTCAGGACCAGGCTATTCCTCTCGGCCTTGAAGGCCGTGACGTTATCGGTGTGGCCAACACTGGTACTGGCAAGACTGTAGCATTTGCGGTACCTGTATTGCACCGCTTGATCGAAGACACATCCGCAAAGGCGCTGATTATTGCCCCAACCCGCGAACTTGCCGAGCAGATCGAAGTCGAAATGAAGGCTATCGGTAAGGGTAGTGGCCTATATGGCGCACTTATTATTGGTGGGTCGTCAATGGGCATCCAGTTGCGCGACTTGCGCCAGCAGCCTCGTGTCGTTATTGGTACGCCTGGCCGTATCATGGACCACATGCAGCGCGGTACGTTGGATTTGTCGAGCTTTAATATTGCCGTTCTTGACGAAG
>CBJLZK010000144.1:0-3236 GCA_966427515.1 uncultured bacterium
CTACAGCAATCAGAACTTCACAAACTGGAATTACTATGCAATGGATACTGGTGTAGCAAGTTGTACCCAGTAAGGCTTAGAAAAAGCTGTGGATAACTAGTGTCTGTAAAATATTGCACACTGCTTATGCTTCGTGATAAAGTGAGGGCAATAACTAGTACAAGAAAAAAACGGACTTAAAAATGAAAATCCTTCGAAACTTAGCACGACGCGGTACTTTCCTGGGAATAACCTTATTACTTGTAGGTATATGGGGTATTGGGGATATGGCCTTCTTCTCTATCTCGGCACATGCCTCGATGATCACTTCCCGCAGCCTCAAACTAAGTAGCTCCGCTAATGGTAGCATTTCGACGGCTACCCCAGGCGACGGTGGTAACGGCCAGAAAGCAAAGCACACCATTACCTTTACAATGGCTACGGCTACCCCAACGATCGGATCGATCGCTTTGATCTACTGTGACAGCCCTATTCCGCAAACATCCTGTAACAGCAGTACGGCGACGACGGGTGACGAGCACAACCTAACCTCTGCAACGATTACAGCTACTGCTGGTACTTTGGGTGGTACAGGTTGGGCTTTGGACACGACTACAACTGACCCGACAATCACAAACTACGGTACCTGTAATGGTGGTACCACGGTTCGCAACAACTGTGTACTGCTCAAGCCGACGAGTACTGCAGCCAGTAGTGGTGGTACGCTTACGCTGCAGATTGTGTATGGTGGGGCCTCCGGTAGCTATGTTTCGAACCCAACCACAGACAACACAACCTTCTACGTCCGCATAGTTACATTCTCGGACAACTATACCACTGTCATTGACAACGGCTCCGTAGCCCAGTCGACAGCTGCACAGATTGCTATTACCGCTAAGGTCCAGGAAACGCTGACTTTCTCGGTTGGTTCGACGCCGACGGCGCCAGGCACTACCTGTGCAACGCTGACGAACGCCAACCTGCCATTGGGCGACCCAACCAACCACGTCTTGAGCTTTACGCAGGCTTACGATGCCCACAGCTACTTCCGGGTCAGTACCAACGCCAACAACGGGACGCTTATATACTACTCCGGTGATACCCTAAAGAGCGGTACTAACTCGATCGCTTCGATTGGCCTGGCGGCGGCTGGTACCAGCAGTGTGCCAGGTACGGCACAGTTCGGTCTGGCTATCGACAGCAGTGACACGCAGACGGGTAACGGTTACAGCTTTACCAGCCTAGCAGCCAACAACGGCTCTAACATTGCCGGACACGCCTTTAACTATAGTGCCGGTAACGGTACGATCACCAGCGGTGGTACGGCTAAGTTCCAGTTCGATACAGCCAGCGTAACTACACCTGACCCGATCGCGGTCGCTACCACACCTATCGTCTGTGACACCGGTTCGGTCCGTTACTTGGGTAACATCTCAACCACTACGCCTCCTGGTATCTACACCACCACGATTACTTACATGGCAGTACCTACTTACTAAGCCATACAAAGGTGCGTACAATAATGAGCATGGTGGGTAACACACGCACTGTACGGCAGCGACATGTCTCATTGCTTCTGCTGGTTGCAGCTGTACTTATACCGGTTAGTATCTTATTCCCTGGCCAGGCTCATGCGGCCCAGCTTACTCAGCGTAGCCTGACGCTTGGATCAGTAACGCCAGGCGCTACCACTACAAACGACTTTAGATTTGCCTATACCTCTACAGGGACTTCTGTAGGCTCGCTGATGTTCGAGTATTGTGATAGCCCACTGCTGAGCGTTACTTGTAATGCGCCGCCGGGCATGAATGCATCTGGGGCAACGCTTACGCAGCAAATCGGTGAAACTGGATATTTCTTGCTGACGGCTCAGACTAACAGGATTATCCTGACGCGGGCGCCAGCATCATTCCCACGGATCAACCCCTCCGAATACATCTTTAGCGGCGTGGTTAACCCCAACGACGAAGAAACGTTCTATGTACGTATTATGACCTACGTAAGCACAGATGGCTCTGGTGCATATACTGACTTTGGTGCTGTGGCGCAGGCAACATCTAATGGCCAGCAGATTAACGCCCAGGTGCCGCCATACCTCAAGTTTTGTGTGGGCTTAACGGTTTCTACGGATTGTTCTACGGCCGAGGGTTATCTGATCGACCTGGGGACGCTCAGCTCGGCTAAGGTGTCGACAGGAGCTTCGCAAATGGTGGCTGCCACCAACGGCGAATCGGGCCTGATTATTGACGCCTATGGCACCACAATGACTTCTGGTAACAATATTATTACTGCTCTGAGCAGGCCGACGCCGAGTGCGCCTGGTAATGCTCAGTTTGGTATTAATTTACGCGCGAATTCTAATCCAAATATGGGGCAGGATCCTGCTGGTGCAGGAATAGCCACGCCAACGGCAAACTACAATATTCCCAACAAGTATATGTTTAACAGTGGCGACACCATTGCTAGCAGCCCGGCAGGCACTGACACCAAGGAACTCACGGCTACGTACATCGTAAATGTGCCGCCTGGACAGGCACCTGGTGTATATACTGCAACGCTGACATATATTTGTACTGCCAGCTTTTGATGGTAAACTTAAAGCTAAAGGTTATGACCAAGACATATCAAAGAGGGTTTATGAGTAAAATCGCGCGTGTTCTTGCATTGCTATTAGCAGTTGGCACGCTTATCACTACCGCTGCTACTGCCAGTGCAGCATCTAACGGTCTGGGTATTTCGCCACGCAAGGATTATTCAATCCAGCCAGGCAAGAGTATTAGCGACACGATTTACATCGAAGACCTTAGCGCTACCCAGGACTTGGACGTGGACTTGTCGCTTGTAGACTTTGGTGCCCAGAACGAAACCGGTGCTCCGGCGCTACGTTTGAGTGACAACCTGCCGCAGACCCCTTGGTCGCTAAAGCCGTTTATTAAGCTGCCAGGTACATTGCACATTAAAGCTGGGCAATCTACCTATGCACCAATTAGTATTTCGATTCCGGCCAACCAAGGTGCAGGTAGTTACTACAGCGCTATCCAGTACAAAGCTGTTAACCCTGAAACCAAGCAAAAGGTGAACATCGCCGCATCTACGGCCACTTTGGTCTTCGTAACGGTGCCAGGCAATGCCCGCGAGCAGCTGATTATGAAGCAATTTGGCGCTTGGCAGCCATCCCCCGATAACCTGAGCGGTAGCTTTAAGGGTATGTTCGTTGGCAGCACGCCAAAGGAATTGGCTTACCGGTTCGAGAACGA
>CBJLZK010000145.1:0-3214 GCA_966427515.1 uncultured bacterium
GAACCAGACGGGCGGTGGTAACGGCTATCCGCAGCTTTGGCTTACTGTAGGCTCCGCCACCGATGGCGCCGGTAATTTAACGGGCACTACAACGACGCGTGCCAACTTGATGTGTAACTATAACGCATCAGGTGGTATTCCTAGTAGTACCACACCATATCAAACATATGTATGTTACGATGGTAGTTACTTGGGAGTAGCCCACAAGATCGGCGGCCTAAATACGTACAACGGTGCTGGATATTCTGGCGGCGTATTTTTTGTGGGGCGACCGACGGATAATACAGGCGCATATGTTGGTGGCGCTGTAGTGCAATTGAATCAGCCTGCCTCATTTAGTTCGACAACGGTGCAATTTAATATTCAGTGTCTTAATACAGTGTCTAATACGCTGTATTCTAACACTAGTGGATATTTTACCATGATACCGTTGTCGTTGACTGCAACAGCTATTGGCGCAGGCAATTACCAGATTTTTCCGTGTTATTGTGCCACACCGCAAGTATATGGACTGAATTGGCTGGCTTATGGTCTGAATGCAGAGACGGCCCAAGGTAACACGGTTTCCGCAACAATCTTGGGTTCGACGGCGCAAACGTATCTCATGACAGGTGCAGCATCTACAGGCGCAGGTACGCCTGTCTCAAGCAACTATTCACTTCTCATGAAATATCAGTAATATGGCTATCGTCGTACCGCCTCTACCGCTGATTCACGTAGCATTCTCTAGCCAGCACGGTACGTCGTTACCTACGACGACACCGAAAGCAGAGGGCAGTTTGGTATTGCCTTTTAGCGCGCAATCGACGGTTTCGACGGGACCAGCTATAATGCCTTCGTTCGGCGGGGGTGGAAGCAGCGGCCAGAACTACATCGTCTGTAGTTAAGGGATCAACAGGATAGGGACATGGCGCTCAAGATTCTTTACACCCATATCGACGGCACGTTGACTGCGGATATTTCCGCAGCAACGCAATTGATTCCAGTAGACGCGAACACGCTATCTACTATCAACGCCAACCTGAACTTTGCGGGTGGCGACTGGACGTACATTACCCTTACGAATGAAATCTATTCGGAGGAAATGAAAGTCGTTAATGTGCAAGGCACGTATCTCCAAGTAGTACGCGCTCAGTCTGGTTCAACTGCACAGGCTTTCAGCAAAGTAAACACGAATATATACGATCATGTCGGTGCGCAAGCTATTACCGATATTATCGCAGCCAACCCCTCTCCTGCAAACGTTGTGGTGCAGGGTCAAGGTATTGCGCACACTGAAAGCTCGGTTAGCGGAACGACGACTACTTACACCGTAGAAGTTCAGAATCCTGCATTCACCGGCACGAACGGCGTAAGCGTATCCGGCGTATGGCCGAATCTGCAATTCTCGTATGAGGGTAATGATGCAGGGTGTTGCGGCGGCACGTCGAGCGGGTCTACGACGGGCGGCATCAATCAAGTTACCGTCAATTCGCCGATCCTCACTGCCAGCATTAGCGGTACGGACCTCATTCTCGGTCTACCGGGACCGACCTTCACTGGTGCAGGCGGCATTACTGTCACCGGCTCGTGGGCCGCAGGCTTCACCATTACGGGCGGCGGCGCGAGCGGTACGGGCACCGTGCAGCAGGTATACGTCGGTACGGGCCTGTCGCTGTCGGGCACGCCTACGGTCAACCCCACCATTAGCCTGTCGAACACGGGCGTAGCGGCGGGCACTTACGGCGATATCACGATCAATGCCCAAGGGCAGATCACAAACATCACGTCGGGCTTCGCGCCAGTCGGCAATGTGGTGTTGACCAATGGCGGTAACATTGTCAAAGCCGGCTCGACCTACAATATCACGCTCAATACCGCTGCGGTAGGTGTGCAGGGTATTGTCGCGCTCGCAGATAGCGGCAGTACGTTCAACCCGTCCGAGGATACGTTAGCGGTTACTTCAAAGGTAGTCGCTCAGGCGATTACTTCCTTGAGCGCTACCATTCTAGGCGCAGGTACGCATGCAGGCGAAGCAACGAGCGCCTATACCAATACGGTAGGTACAACTGGTATCAGTATCACCATCGCAAGCGGCCATAAAGCGATCTTGCTGGGCGAAGTTTGCGTCACCGATACCGCAGCCGGTACGCCTTCATTCGGCGTAGCAGTCCTAGGTTCAGGTGGTACGGTCTTGTATTCCAGCCGTATCGCTGTTGCCGGCAAACAGTGTATCGTAGCTATTGTGAATGGCCCAGTGAGTACGGATTCGTTTGCTATTGCTACGACAGCGCTTACTAGCACGCAATCCATCACCGCTGCTTCTCTTACTGCGATTCTTGTCTAATGCCTAGTATCCGCATCAAACGTTTCGGCGGCATGAATCTAAGCGTTGCTACTCGCAACGCCGATCCCGATGTTGCCCAAATCGCCCACAACTGCCTGTTGTGGGATGGCGCGCTACGCCCTCTCGCTAAGTGGATCAGCAAGCAAGGCGGATTGACTAATCGCTATACACTGGGGTTCGACGGAACGAATCTGTTTACTATCAATCTACAGAAGGCGATCCAACTAAGCGATCTGACCTACCAAGCGGGTACGGTGGTAGGACTGAACCCTTCGATAGTAAACAGCGACCGTAGCAATATCTGCTACCAAAACAACTACGTCAATATAGATGCGATTCTCGAAGTAGGCGTATCGGCGCCTGTTATGCTGTCGCAGACCAACTTTACTTGGACAGCGGAGCATCAGTCGAACAAACCAGTCAACCGTATGTATGCGTGCAGTTTTGTACGCAACAATGGCGGTAAGCTGGAAGAATCGCCGCTGGTAATTCTACCCAACCAAAGCGCAACCGCGCAGTATTTCGAAGGCGATAGTTGCTGGATTCTGCCGCGCGTACAGTCGGCAGGTATTCGGGAGAACTGCTATCTCCGGCTGTACCGCAGTATGACCGGTCTTTCCGATGGGCAGGGTTTGGACAACAAGCTAGATACGGATTGGTATCTATGCGCGGAAATTCAAGCGTATGTCGCGTACAACGCAGGCATCGGTCGAGAGTACAGCTTTGTCGATAACGGCAGTGTCACGACGAAACCGCTCGACCTGTATCTCGCGAATCGCTTCTATCCACCTGCGGTACTGACATATAACTTCCTCTGCAACACCGAAGGAGGTTGGCTGGTTGCCGCCACTACGGATGGTACGGTTGCCGCATCTGAGCGGCATATGA
>CBJLZK010000146.1:0-3204 GCA_966427515.1 uncultured bacterium
TGAAAAGCTCCGTCAACGTTTACTCGTTTAAGCGTCCGGGGCTTTTTGAATCGGAGCAGTCATATGGCAATAGATCAATCTGGTGAATTTGAAGCGAATCTGTCGGCGCTTGGCATAGGTTTTTCGCTGGATGAGTCTTCGGTTGGCGTCCCCATTATCGATGGTGATGATGTCATGGCACAAATCGCCGGTAACCGGCCGCCAAGCAGTGACGAGCTAACGCCCTTGCCCTTGCGCAGCGCCCAACTAGCCCATTTGATCTCGCGGCCGATTATGGACATTGAACTGGTGCCTAGTCTCCGTACTATGCTAACTGACAATGTCAGGTGGCTTATTAACGAGCAGCGCTTTGGCCTAAATGCCGATGAAGAAACTGTATATAACTTCCGGCAGGGTGCTAGTGAGGCGCTCCAGAACGGAGTACGCGCGGGAGGGATTGTGGAGATTAACCTCAAACGGACCGGCAGTGGCCTGATATATTTTGACGTCCACAATCTACCTCTCGACTTCCCTAGCAGGACTTATCATCATCGTCCCGGCCAAAGGCGCCTCGAGCTAGGACGCCGCAAACAACTCACAGAAACAGCCACCCACGAAATAGACGAGGGTGGCTGGGGAATGTATCTGATTGGCTGCGTGGCTACCGCGGATGGCGATAGGCCGCCCGCCGGGCTTTATGACGATCCGTACGTGACCATTCCCATCGTGGACACGGACCAGACCATGCACGTTACACGCAGGGTGTCATGGGCTACATACGGTAAGCAAGAAGTAGCACAGCCACCACGATCGAGCTTGGGCAAAGCTGCCTAGTTGGACAATGGTACGACAGCTGGGCCGGTGTAAGCTGCATCAATGGATGGGCGCCAGTCATTGCGTCCACCTTCGTTGCCTATAACTGAGCTATTGCCATCACAGGCATACGCGTTACCCTGGAATTCCTCGGTTACAACGAGGTCAGTGTTAGCAGCCAAGTCGGTAGGAATATAAATTGAGTCAGGGCTGCCTGATACTGTTTGGCCATAACGGGCACCCAAGCTTGCGCCACCATCGGTAAGCTGGCGGAGTGCAAGGTGGCCGCTCTGTAAACCAGTAGTTGTGATAGTAAAGTTCAACCGGTCGTAGTTTACGCCGTTGATCTTAACCACACCGTCGTTGGTAAAGTCACCTGCATTGCAAGAGGCTTGTGAACCTTCGACAACGCTGGATTGCGAGCTTTGCGAAGTACTAGGAGTTGGTGATGCTGTCTCTGTTGTCGAAGCGCTTGACGAGGTTACGATAGGAGGTACGGTTTCGGGAGTACCGATCATGCTGGGAGATGGTGAAGCGGTAGCAGCAGGTGTGCCATCAACGGGCATACCATTGTCGGATGGAGCTTTATCCGTACCGCCAATAAGTGCGACTGCAGTTAAAACACCGCCAAGGCCGACAGCTGCAAGGCCGCCAAGGCCTAAGGCTGCGCGACGGTTGTTGCGGCGTTGACGTTGACTAGGGGTAAGTGGTTGGTTAGGGTTACGTGTCATAGGTTAATATTATATCATTTTAGGGACGTTGTAGCAAACATATTTACTAAGGATTAACAGTGGTGACTATCTATAAATACTGTGATTAAAATCACTAAAATCATTGACTCAAGGAAGAAAATATTGTAAAATATTCGCCGTTATGAGCGCCAGTTTTGTTGAATCTGCAGATGTTATTCGTGATGTCCGCGCACTATCCGAAACCCTAGAACCTACCCCAGACTTCACTACGTTCTTGGGTGATGCTGCAGTACGCGGTACCGAAGAAGTAGAAGCCCGTTTACGTGCCGACCGTGGCTACGCCCGCCTTCCAAATGGCGACTTCTACCGCGACGACCGTGGCGACATCAAAAAAGAAAACCGGCAAGTGTCACCGGAACAGTCACAGGTTATCCTTGCCGAAGCTAAGTTCGTAAGCACGATCCGCGAGCGAAGCCAGCAGTCTGGCGACTTTATTAATTTTGTACGTGATATTCCTGCGGGCTTTGCAGGCGGCCGCGTGGAGCTCGAAGCCCGTTTACGTGCCGACCGTGGCTACGCCCGCCGTCCTAATGGCGACATCTACCGCGATGACCGTGGGGATATAGTCCGGGAGTCAAGGCGCGTGCGCCCTGAACAAGCAACTGGCTTACTTGATTACTTTGACTTGCGTACTGAGTCGACTGCCAATGACCAGAGATTGTCTAATCTGTCCTCGTTTTACGGTCATATCAATGTGACCCGTGGTGTGCTATCTGACGAAGAATTGCAAGCTCGTTTGAACGCGTCCCGTGGCTATGCCCGCCGTCCTAATGGCGACTTCTACCGCGACGACCGTAGCGATGTAATAAGGGAAACGCGCACTGTATCATCGGCTGACGCCCGGACCTTAGTAGCTGACGCGGCTTTGGTACGCGAAGTTGAGACTGCCGCTGCCCAGGCTAGTGATACCCAAAGCTACTTTACGTCTATTCTGCAGGGTACAATTACCAGTGAAGTAGAGCTCCAAGCCCGCTTTGAAAACGATGGTCGCTACGCCCGGTTGCCAAATGGCAGTTTTTACCGCGACCGCCGTGGCGACCTGGTCAAAGAAACCAGAGAGGCCAGTATCGAGCAGCGCACCCAGCTACTCCAACTCTTTAGCAAACTAGGTGAATGTGGTGATTACCGCATACAACTCACCGATGAGATATTAAAGGGTGGCGACGGTGGACAGACGATCCGAGCGATTGAACTGGCGTATGCACAGTCGATGGTGATGAGCGATGCCGAACTGCTTGCTGCCCGTTGTGACACAGTAGAACAAATTGCACGTGCTTGGCGCCGGATTGTGGCCGACACCGCAATAACTACAGCGATCGTAAACACGCGAGGCGAAGTAGATGAAGTGTTCCGCCTGATCCGCGATGAACCAGAAGAAGATTTGGTGGACCGCCAGCGTGCTGAGCGACTTACTAGTCTTTGCTATGATCGCCGCCGCGTGGCCTTTACGGCTGGCATTGCCAATGCCATCAGCCAGCAGGATGCAGACATCGAAGACCTGCTAGGGCGTATAGAGGACTTAAATGCATCGCCTGTGCCCGCGGACAAGGAACGAGCTCTGGAATTAACCCGTAACGTATACCAGGCCGACGTCCTCCGTGACCAAGTAACCCTGGCAGATACGCTCGTAGCTAACACTGCCGACCCCGACCGTCCCGAA
>CBJLZK010000147.1:0-3182 GCA_966427515.1 uncultured bacterium
TAAAGAGAAAACCGTACCTACTAAAGTACATAAAGATAAACCTAAAACGCCAAGAGTACACGAACATTCTTTTAGTGATACTGCAACTTATAAACGGGCAGGTGACAGTTTGAAGCGAGCACCTGCACCCGTTCAGAAAGCTTTAAGGTCTTCTAAGAATGTAGACGAAATGATCACAAAGCAACCTAAAGGTGGTCCTAATAGTGGCTCTACCTGGTATTCTGCAATCGGAGGATTAGTAGGTGCTAATTTGAACTCGAAACAACATCAAGAAATTTCTGAATTAGCAAAAAGGGCGATTGGGGCTATTCGAGAACTAGATCTTGCAAAACGAGACAATGAAGGCGAGGAAGTTGAAAACAATCTCACAGAAGACGCCCAGAATTTTCAAGCAGAGATGCTATCGAGATTATCACCTATGGTTAAATCTAAGAAATTGTCTAGGTTAAGCTTATGGCAGGCTCATGCCCTTGCCCACGGTATTCTTCAGTCGCAAGGCAAATAGATTACTGAGCTAGGAAATAGCCTCACTAGAACTTCTTCATCAAAAGGAGATCATTATGGATCTTTCAACAGTACTTTCGTTTATTGGTAGTCTGTACAAATTTATCATCAACGTTCCTTTCTTCGGTGCCGGCATCTTAGTCGGTGCCTTTGGCTATCGTCTCTTGCTTAAGAAGAATCCAGCTATGCTCCAGAAGCTGGTGAACCTCGTTCAAACCGAGGCATCAAATCTTGCCTCAAAGGCTACTCCGTCAACTACCTCTGCGCCTACAGATCAGAGCAGCACGAGTAGTAAATAAAGTGCAGAAGTTTCCAGGAATAGATAGCTAATGTCTAGCCGTAAGAGTAAGGCCCCTAGAGCAACTGCTCTAGGGGCCTTATCCATTTTACGATTCTAGCCAAATGCTAAATTCACAATTTCATGCTAGGGTGTCCGAGGTGTGCAACCTTACTAACTTGGTACACCAAAACCTCGGATTTAGTCACCACTGACGCTCACAAAAAGCCTTATTTAACTACTACTCACCACAGGTGAACTATGACAGCAGTTCAAAGACCCACAACAAATCTAATCATACCGGAACACCTGATGCTGCCTAAAAAGGCACTTAAAGAAGGTTTCTTGTATGTGTATAGCGGTGCTTACACAGGACCCTCAACTACGTTTATGATGAAGTTGTGGGTCGGTTCACTTTTTCCCTCCATTGCTAACAATCCAGCTTTTGGTAAGTATAGGCCAAGGAAGGTTGCAGATCAACTAGCAAAAGTTGTCCCATCAGGCTACCTGAGAATTAAAAAGGTGCAGGATCCGAGGAACCCGTATTTCTTGGCATCTGTACCTTTAATGTCGTTCACAAAACATAGCTCATCTGCGCTGACTCAGTTTCTACACTCATGGCTTCTTGGTCACACTGCCATGAAACATCCACCTCAGTGGACACCCGAGGCTATTCAAGAGTCAAATGACTTAAATGATCAGATGAAGCAACTGGTGCCTGAGACTATAAGCGACATTAAAATCGCACCAGAAAAAGTAATCCAGTTAATGAAGCTGGATGCCGTAGGTACTAATGCTCTCAAGACCAGTTTGCTCGGTGTTAGGATTCAAACTAAGGGTAACCTATCTGTTATTTTTGCAGATTTTAAAATCTCTAGGGAAGAAGCCCAACAGCTAACAACCACAGACTGGACAGAGCTTCGTGATATTGATCTGTATCCGGTTTTGCTTCACTGGTGCACCTCCATCTGGGGTACGCGTGCTTTAGCTCCTGTTGCCTCTTTCTCAGTTTCCAAAATTGCTTTTTCACTTCCGCCAGAACATTCTGAGTCAGCTCGTGTTAACGAGCACAATCTGTCTATCGGCCCTGACGGTAAACCGTACTTTCTACCCAAGTCAGTAGACAAGCAGCAAACTATTGCGTACGAGGACATGTATGCAAAAGCTGGTTCGCGTGGCGACGGATCATTTGCTCTAAATGATATCGAGGCGGGTGCGACTGCAATGGAATCAGGTAAGGCGCTGCCCAATGCCTTACCAATCAACATGGAAATCTCAGTTGATTGGCTTAATAACAAATACGCTTACACTAACACTGGCGGTTTGCTAACTGTTATTGACCTCACTCGTTATCGAACTGCCGATGCTTCACACATCAGGGAGTTGATGGACAATACAGTTGTAACAGATAAAGAAATCTATTGGTTCCAGGCGTTGGGTGAAGCGTCTGGTATTCCTGCATCAGAGTTTGATATTTCAGCCAAGGATTTTGAGGGTATTGATGACTCATGGGCTTCTAAGCTTTATGCCCTTAAGGGTGATCCTCGCAAATACTTTGACTTAGCTGTTAAGGCGTACAAGTCCATAGAGGAACAAGATGCAGTTGTTTTCTCTGACATAGCTACTAACTCTAGTTTTGCACCCCTGCGGCCTTTAGCTCGTTACCTTAAGAAGGTTGAAGCCGCTGCTAAGTCAAACCTGCCCGCTATTTATCTAAAGTACTCTGTATCTACAGTTAGCTCAATGTTTCCGTGGTTAGTTCTAATTGCTAACTATTCGGACAACATGACGCACATACGTGCAGAGGACAAAGCTCTAAGAAAGGCAGCAACTGATCAAGGCGTCGATCCTAACTGGAAAATGCCCTCTGTACCGCTTGTCAAAGAAGATATGGGACTTTTACCACACCAGGTAAAAGTTCAGAATATCATGAGGGAAGACCCTGATATTGCACTTCTGCCTATTTCAGCAGGTGGCGGCAAGACTCCCATGTTATTGGTTGATCTTTTGTTGCACTATAAGGCTAATAAGGATGAGCCTTACCTAGTCATTTGCCCTAATCACCTTGTTCCAAACTATGTTCGTGAGGCAGTGTATTTCACAGCAGGTAAGCTAAACGTAGTCGCTATTACAAACTTTGCTATTCGCCAAAATGGCTGGAAACGTCTGCAGGCAATTGCAGAGGCAGCACCTAGAAACACGGTGTTTGTTGTTGCTCTTGACACTTTAAGATTCCGCCCGCGATCAGTGTCGTACGGTGTTACACCCGTGACAGTGTTTCCTGTTATTGATTTCCTGCGTCAGTTTAAGTTCGGATATATCGCGGTAGACGAGGCTCACAGAATTAAAGGAAAAACAGCGCGTAACCAAGCTGTTATGGCACTGCTTTCAGATATTCCCA
>CBJLZK010000148.1:0-3171 GCA_966427515.1 uncultured bacterium
TCAATCCAACGGATTTTATTGATCTTCTTTTTGAGGTCAGCTTCGTATTGCGGACGGTACCACCAAGCGATGCTAGCGTGCGCTGCGGCCGAAATAAAGAAGAAGATGGCCACGAGCAGCGCCATATTTACGTCAAATAAGTGGCGTGTAGCCGTATTGAGTACAGTGTGCCCTGCCATATCTGACGCCGCTGGGTCGGGCGTTAAGTAACTTGTCTGCACTGGGAAAACGCGGGTAGTACTAAACAGCAGAATCAGCACACCTTGTACGGCATGCAGTCCCGCCAACCACATGTTCCATTTGTTGAGGCTCAGCATTGATATCGGAGTAGTTTTTTTATCTTTGGTAGCAGCGGCTTTTGTCATATCAGTAGTGTAGCATGGTTAACTGATCGGTTCATATGGAATATGGCACATGCCCATCCCTGTGCGTTCGGTGAATTTTTGGTGGTAACCTTCGGCTTCATAAAACGTACTTGCTTTAGTAATTTCGGTAACTATTTTGCCGCTCACATGCTTCTGGGTTTCGGCCTTTACCTTCTCTGCCTTTTGCTTTTGCTGCTCATCAAAATAAAAGATCGCCGAGCGGTAGTTGTCGCCTATGTCTGGACCTTGCCGGTTAAGCTGGGTGGGATTATGCATTCTAAAAAATTGCTTGAGTAGCACTTCGTGGCTCACCTTGTCCGAATCATATTCGATTAGCACCGCTTCGGCATGGCCAGTCGTGTGCGAACAGACTTCATCATACGTCGGATTTTCGGTATGTCCGCCCGTATACCCTACCGTAGTCTTTACTACCCCAGGTACTTGGTCAAAATAGTACTGCACACCCCAAAAACATCCGGCCGCAAACAAAGCTTTAGCAGTTTTCATAATCGTAGTATATCGGGCGATGCTCCAAACTGCTACTCCGGAAGGCTTTGCCTATAGTGCAAAGCCAAATCGATAGTGGTCCTTTGAAGATTTGGCGCGGCTTCCAGAGTATCAGTTTGGAGCATTACACCATTTACAACGATTCTGTATCTGTTATAGTTAGTTGCATGACAAGGCAGTTCTAGGACCTTCTCTTTTACAAACCGTAAGGACTGCTTTTTATGCTCTTAACTGTAGACATCTCTCAAAAAATAATTGGTAACAAACAACTCTTCCAGGATTTGCGCTTTTCGCTAGACGACAAAGAAAAAATCGCAGTTATCGGCCGCAACGGCGTGGGCAAAACCACACTATTTGGCATGCTGTCGGGCGAAGATACTGATTATGCCGGTAGCATTACCTACAGGAACGGAGTACGCGTAGTTGCCACCCGCCAGGAGCACCACGACCTAGGCAACCAAACAGCCGTGGATTACATCATCAGCAACCTCCCTGAATATGCCAAGCTAAAGCGCATCATCGATACCTACCCCGAAACCATGGGTGACGACATGCGCAAGATCACCATGTACTCGGAGGCGCTGGAGCGCTTTTCGCAGCTCGATTACTACACTATCGGGGACCGCGTGCGGCGTTCACTTGCCGATTACCAGCTCGAAGCTGCCGCAGACCTACCCATGCGCAGCCTGTCTGGCGGCCAAAAACGGTTCGTCGAGCTCATCAGGGTTGAGCACTCGGATGCCGACCTGGCGCTTATCGACGAACCCACCAACCACATGGATTACGTGGCCAAAGCAGCGTTCCTAAAGTGGTTCGCAGCCTGTAAATACGCAGTTATTGTAATCACGCACGACCGTGACCTTCTGCAGGAAGTTTCGCGCATCATCGAAATCAAGGACATGTCGGCCTTTAACTTCCCCGGCAACTACGACGCCTACCTGGAACAAAACGCCACCCGCACCGCAAGTGATCTCAACGAATACGACACCGTCCAACGCCGGATCGTAAATATCAAAAAGCAAATCCAGTACGCTCGCAGCAAAAAAGCTTCGTGGGGTGGCACTGCCGACAAAAAGAACCCCTTTGTGGTCATGGAGACCAAACTACTAAAGGAATTAGCAGAGCTCGAAAGCCAGGAACGCCCGTCATTCTGGATCGACCAAGAGTCTGTGGCTAACCTGCGCCCTAACCTGGAAGAAAGCTACCAAAAGCACAGGGCCAAAACCATACGTATCCGTCGCCTGAACCACGAAGAGCGCAAGCGCGATCTTATCCAGCTCCAAAATACCCAAGCCGGCTACGACCATGCCCTGTTTACACCCATCAACGCCACCATCCAAACTGGTGATAGGTTCCAGATCGTCGGCCGTAACGGCGTGGGCAAAACCACACTGGTCAAAACAATCCTAGCCTGCCAGGACCAGTCTAAGCCCAGCACGCTCCTCGGTGGCAAGATCGTCCTTGATAGCAAACTGCGGATTAACACCTACGAACAAGAGATCGATGCCGGCCTACTCGACATGACGCTAGCCCAAGCCATCGAACATATCTACGGTATCTACGACATGAGCATCACTGCCGAAGAAATCATGCGGATCCTCAGCGATTACCTGTTCGACCCGTACAACGACCGCGAGCACCTGGTACGCAACCTGTCTGGAGGTCAAAAAGCCCGTTTGCAGCTGGTAAAGTTGTTTACCAATAAGCCCAACTTGGTCATCTTGGACGAGCCTACCAACCACCTGGACCTGCCTTCAATCGAAGAGCTAGAAAGTGCCCTCAAACAGTACAAAGGCGCCTTACTCTACATTAGTCACGATAGCTACCTAGCCAGCCACCTCGGCGGTGAACCTATCAATATCCTGCCACTGTAAACGGTGACCGCCTAACTCCTTTTAGGGAGCGCTTTACAGGTGGCCTTTAGGCCAGCCTGTGGCGCTTGCCCGCGTTCGCTGACTCCCTAAAAGCAGTCAGACAATCACTTTTGCTGTGCGGAAAGTTGCACACATTCTGCGGCGCCTGTGGTATCTGTGTGAAAAACTATTGTGCAAAAAGTGCACACTTGTTATGCTTAAGGCATGCTGAACGATGTGAGAGCTGTCAGGAACTACTTTGCTAAACTCGGGCTGGAGCAAGAGATCGCCGACATCTATCTGTCACTCTACAGTAATGGACCCCAGAACATCTCTGCGCTGTCCCGTTCGTCAGGCATCGAACGCACCCGTATTTACCGCTTAATCGATAAACTACTCGATTCCAATCTTGTAGAGTTAGAAATGCAAAACAAACGCGGCCTAAT
>CBJLZK010000149.1:0-3121 GCA_966427515.1 uncultured bacterium
CGGATTGCGGGTAGCATTATTTTGCTCCTTTCTTGCCAGTGCGGTACTCTTCGGCTTCGGCGGTCAACTGCAAGAAGGCTTCCTCGAGCGATGCGGTGTTGTTTGTAAGTTCAAGGATGGTCACACCAGCGCCAAAGGCCAACTTACCTACTTCGTCGGTTTTGGCATTCAACACCTTCAGACCGCCGTCAGCGTCTTCGCATTGGATAGATTTGTCCTCTAACACTTTCTTGAGCGCCCGTACATTACTGGCACGTACGAAGACTGAGGATGTGGAGTTTTGCGAGATCAGGTCTTTTAAGGAACCGCTGGCGATCAGCTTACCCTTGCCGATAACCACTAGGTCATCAGCCATCTGCGCCATTTCACTCAACAAGTGGCTGGATACAAACACTGCATTACCTTGGTCGGCATAGTCCTTTAGGAAAGCGCGCAGCCATGCAATACCCTCTGGATCCAAGCCGTTGGCCGGTTCATCCAGAATCAGGTATTTTGGCTGGCCCAAGATTGCCGCTGCAATACCCAGGCGCTGGCTCATACCAAGCGAAAACTTGCCCGAACGCTTCTTGGACACCTCTTTGAGCCCGACAATGTCGAGTACTTCGTCGACCCGGCCAGCAGGAATGTTACCGGCAGTCGCCAGGACGCGCAAATGCTCCCAGGCAGTACGCGTAGGGTGGAAAGCCTTGGCTTCCAGCAGAATACCAACAGCCTTTGATGGCTGCGTATACTCATAGAGCTTCTTGCCGTCAAAGGTGGTGCTGCCCTGCCCATTGTCCAGGCCTAGCATTAAGCGCATGGTCGTCGACTTACCAGCGCCGTTAGGGCCCAAAAAGCCCGTGACGCGCCCTGTCTTGACCTCAAAACTAATATTGTCTACCGCAACTTTCTTGCGGTAGGTCTTTCGGAGATTGGTTGCTTTGATCATTACCTAGGCATTATAGCCCGCTGCGTGTGAATTTAAAGTGAAGATTGAGCAGCTTCGTCAAGTAAGCCCAGTAATTCTGCAGCACTTTTGGCGTTCATCAGCCTTTCGCGCAGTTCTTTGGCACCGTCAAAGTCGCTAATGTAGATTTTGCAGAACTTATTAAGAGTGGCGATACGGCGGTCTTGGTCGGTCCAGGTCTCGGCAAAAAGCTTAACTTGTTTAGTGTACAGGGCAATGCGCTGGGCCTTGGTATAGGTAGGCCAAGGGCTCTTTTCGGCAAAGGCAAAAGGGTCCTGGAAGACGCCACGACCGATCATGATACCATCAAGGCCATATTGTTTGGCAAGCGCCAAACCTTGCTCGCGGTTTTCGACGTCGCCGTTACCCACAAATAGAGTGTCCGGCGCAATTTGGTCACGCAGCTTGCGGACTTCCCCAATTAGGTCCCAATGGGCGGGCACCAGGCTCATTTCCTTACGGGTGCGCCCGTGCATAGTTAACATGCTAAGGTTTTGTTTAAGGATTAGTTCTGGCCAAGTCATGTCTACTTGGTTAAAGCCCAGCCGGGTTTTGACACTCACGGGGATACGCCCAGCAGCGCCTTCTTGGGTAGCTTTAATGATTTCTAGGGCTAGTTCGCGGTTGTTGATGAGTCCGCTGCAGCAGCCATTCTTTACTACAGTTTTGTCGGGGCAGCCCATGTTTAGGTCAATACCGGCAAAGCCCATCTCTACAAGCTCTTGGGCAGTTTTGTAGAAGTTCTCGGGCTTGCTACCCCAGATTTGCGCCACCAATGGGTGCTCATCTGGCGTGAACATAATTCGTTTCACCAATCGGGGGCGGCCAGCACTTTGCAGGCCATCAACGTTCACAAATTCAGTAAAAAATACGTCTGGGCGGGCGCAATCACCTACAATACGGCGGAACACCGTATCGGTAACGTCGTCCATGGGCGCCAAGACAAAAAATGGGCGTGGCAGTTCGTCTAAATAACTCATAGTTCCTCTGTTTCTGGTAGGGTATAGCCAAAGTTACGGGCATATCCGGCAAGTTCATCCCGGTACTGGTCGCGAGCGGGTTGCCCTTTTGGCCCACCATAGGTTGTCCTAAAACGGTACCAGCCGCCAAGCCGGGGGTCAACCTCTGACTCGGGGATTTCGCCCTGGACGCTGTTCATGTATAAACTACGGGCTTCAAGTTTGAGGTCTTTGGCGCGCTGGGCCACTGCAGCAAGATAGCTGCCGGCCTTTGGTCCATGCTGCACCGTAATTCGTCCAATCGCAGTCGGTTTGGTGGTAGCAGCCTCGTCACGGCTAGCTAAGGCCAGTTTGCTGAGAGCCACATACGTGTCAGTAATGTGTGCTTGACGGTCGGCTATGTCAACGTAGAGGCCAGTTTCGACATGCCCGTTCAAGACAGGTTCGTCAGGTATTACCAGCACTGGCTCTGGAGTATGCAAATCAAAACTCCCATCCGGGAGTGCATCAAATAATGTCGGACCGTCATATAGCTGCGTCATTTGCGAGCTATTATAACATATTTCTTATGTTAACTCAATCTGTTATAGAGGAAACTCGCCCTCGGTAGGCTGGTCTGATTTTTGGTCGCCCGAAGGGATAATGACCGATCCTGCTTGTTGAGGTGGTGCTGGCACGTCAGAGACAGGCCCTAGGTCGGCATCAGCTGGTGGATGTTGGATGGGCATTGGACCCGTTCCCTTGTAAGGTTCTGGTGATCCCGATGGTTGGACACCGCTTGCTTGGCCCTCTTCGATAGGCTGGACCGCTTTAATCTGAACAATAGGCGTCTCCACAAAACCGTCGGGTGTATAAAAACCCGCTGCGCCAGTACGAATAAAGTTCTCTAGGTCTTGGTAGGAGTCAAAGAAATCAGTCGTAACTGTCTGGCCTGTCTGCAAGGTGATTTGGTAGCGATAACGCTTAGTTTTCCAATCCTCATTCATGCTTCTACTATACCCTCTCTGCGCGTTGGCGCCAAAGTGCTATTGTTTGACCTCGGTAAAGCGTGGCGCTGGCCTGCCCTCTACGTCTACGGTTTCTAGCCATACCGACAGCGGCCGGACAAACACAATATGGGCACCATATTCAGCACGGTACACCACTGCCGGCTCATCTGTCGCTTCGGTTAGGGCCACGTCCAGGACAGTATAAAAGTTATCGCGGGGGTGCCTGT
>CBJLZK010000150.1:0-3119 GCA_966427515.1 uncultured bacterium
CGCGTACCCTAAAGGTACTACGATGGAAGTCCATATCGTTGCGCTGGTACTGGATGTCGGTTAGGTGGCGCATAAACTTGTCGCGCTTGCGCTGCTCGCCAACTTTGACCTTAATACTCAAGCCGTCGTAATCTTCGACGGAACCAATGCCATAAATACAGCTCACGCTAGCTACAATAATCACGTCTTTGCGCGACAGCAGTGCGTCGGTAGCGGCGTGGCGCAACCTGTCGATCTCTTCATTGATCTGGCTGTCTTTTTCGATATACGTGTCACTACGTGGGATATACGCTTCCGGCTGGTAGTAATCGAAGTAACTCACAAAGTAGTGGACGGCGTTATCGGGGAAGAAGTTCTTGAATTCGGTATATAGCTGGGCTGCCAATGTTTTGTTGTGGCTGAGCACCAGCGTTGGTTTTTGGGTATTTTGAATCAGGTTCGCCATGGTAAAGGTTTTGCCGGAACCAGTCACACCAAGCAGTGTCTGATGATGCAAGCCGTCATTAAGGCCCTGCGTCAACTGCTTAATTGCCCCGGGCTGGTCGCCCATCGGCTGGTAGTCGCTCTTCAATTGAAACCTATCCATCTCACTATTGTAACAGGAGTGGGGAGCAATAAGTAATTCGAACTTTGGTACCTCCGCACGAGGAATGTGCTATACCAAGCACATTCCGAGCTCAGGACCGTGCCAGGGGTCGAATTACTTATTGCTAGCTCTACATCTCTTGCCGCAATAGGTGTATGATGGATTTGTGCAAATGAGCGCGCTCCACCACCTGATGAAACGTGCGCCAAAGGCAAATAAATACGACTTTGGCCATGTGCTGGTTATAGGTGGAACACCTGGTATGGTTGGCGCTCCTCTCTTGGTAGCCGAAGCAGCATTACGTACAGGCACCGGCTTGGTAACAATCGCTTCGCTCCCGAACGTCACTGACAAGCTCGAGCGCCGTATCAAAGAAATTATGACCTTACGTCTGCCCCACAACGAAGAGGCAGCCGCCAAGGCAATCATGTCATTTATCGCTAAGCGGCATGTTTCTACGGTTGTACTGGGTCCTGGCCTAGGGCCAGAACAAGATGGTTTAGTGCGGGCACTGGCCCAGACCGTTCACCTGCCAATGGTCATTGATGCTGGAGCATTAACGGCTTTTGCTGGCCATCTACCGCTGCTCAAAGACGCTGGTAGTCAAAACCCCGCCGTCGTGCTTACTCCTCATGCAGGCGAATATGAACGCTTGGCTGGTCACAAGTTAACAGCTAATGCCGCCGACAACACCAAACTAGCAATCCAGTTTGCCAGACAGTACCATGTAAGCCTCGTCCTAAAAGGCCATCCTACCATCGTTGCCCATCCTGATGGCAAGCATTATCAGAGCCCCACCGGCAACGCTGGCATGGCCACAGCTGGTTCAGGTGATGTGTTGTCTGGCGTCATTGCTGGTATCTTGGCCCAAGAACAAAATACCCAGGCCGAAGATATCGAAGCCGGGGTATACCTGCATGGATTAGCAGGTGATTTGGCAGCTAACGACAAAACCCAACCAGGCATGATCGCATCTGATATTACAGAATACTTGCCTGTTGCGCTCCAACGCTCGCTTAGATAATTTGCGTAATAAATTCGTGTTTAGGGTCGTCTTGATCGTCTTCTTTGTAATTGGCGAATTGCATAAAATCTGGCGTGATCTTCATGACCGCCAACTCTGCTTGGTGCAACTTGCTAACAGGTGGGTTCCACGACTTCATGCCTGGGGCATGGATACCTGCTAGAGCGCTATAGGCCTCGTCCATCTCATCGCCGAATGGCAGCCGGGTTACCGTACCCGTCAATTGGGCTGTAGTTTGGGCCGTATCGTCGGCAACAGTAAATGCAACGTGTGGGTTCTGCTGCATAGCTTCGTATTTTTGGCCATTAGTGGCAGTCAAAAAATACAGTGCAAAATGATCGCCAGCAGCAAAATACACAGCTGCGCCCCAGGGTTTGCCATCCATAATGGTCGACAATACACCTAGGTGGTGGGTTTGTAGGAATTCGCGGGCTTCGGTGTGCTTATTCATACTTTAACTATACCCCTACTTGCTGGCGAACCAGCCAAGCCAAATCACAGTAAAAATACCAATGGTCACCAGTAACAACAGTACGACTTTACTAAAGGCAAGCTCTCGCTTTTCGGTGTTATTCATGTCTAGGTTGTCACCTTTGTCGTCGCCCATATGCCCCTCCTAAGGGATCGCTTTAGCCGGCACGCGGCGGCGGCGACTGCATCAAGTCGCGCCGGAGATACCAGTGCTCGTCACGTTTCAACTGGTCGTGGATGTCTTTGTACTTTTCATCAAGGATCGCCACGATGCGTTCAACTAGCTTAACAGGGTCGTGGTCGTAGATCACCAGGTCATCTACGGGAGCTTGCAGGCTCTTCATGAGTTCAGGGATCAGGTCGGCTGTGCCACCACTACCCAATAGCACACCGCAGGGTTTGTGAGCCTCCAATGCCGAAGTAAATTCATGCAGGCTACCAAAGCGACCGCCGATTGTCAGGACCGCATCGCTGGACTGGACCAAATACAGGTCACGCCCTACGTAGTTCATGCCTGTAAAGTTAATGAAATCAAAAACATCATGCGGCAAGCGGTATTTGCGCAAATGTTCACGGAGTGACGATGCTGGCGAAAAGCCAATACTTGTGCCACCCACCGATTTAGCACCATGCGCTGCAAAATACGGCAGGCCAACAGTAGCCCCTGTCGTTAATATATGGCCGGTACGTCCGATAGATTCCCCAAGCTTGACGGCCAAGCCTTGGTCTTCCATCACCGTTTCACCGGCTGCTGCACCCGATACACAGATCGAGTAGCGTAATTGTTTGAGTTCTTTTAAGTCTGGTGCCATAACGTACGTCTAGTATACCTATTTATTATAATTCCGCTAATGCTATATCGTCGACCATGTCGCGCGATAATTGCTGGTGAACCGCCGCTTCGAGGTTTTCTTGGTGCAGATAGCGGCTCATCAGCTCGTGCCACAAATGCTCTCGCACAAAGTGCACGATCCTGTCGGCAAACAACAAGTGGTTGCAGTACCCCAGGGCCACGTCCAGGATGTTGAATGACACTGG
>CBJLZK010000151.1:0-3089 GCA_966427515.1 uncultured bacterium
GGTTTAGCCCAAACCCATCAGCTGCGTGGCCGGGTGGGGCGTGTTGGCCACCACGGCTACTGTTATCTGATGATGAGTGATTCATCGGCGCCGCCACAACGTCTGCGGGCTTTGGAACGTTCCAACGATGGGTTTAAGCTTGCGGAACTAGACTTAGAACTCAGAGGGCCTGGTGCGATTTATGGCACTATGCAACATGGCCAGTTAGACCTGCGTGTGGCTAAATTAACAGATACAAAACTGATCGCTGCAGCGCGCAGCGCCGCTCAAGCTTATATCGAAAAGGGTGAAGATCTGCTACAATATCCAGTGACGCACACTCATGTGACCCGACTGCGTGCAGTCACCAATTTAAATTAAGGGAAAAGAGCAACCCGAGCGGCGAATTTACTTCGCGCCCGGCGTGATGAGAAAAACCGTAGGTTTGTCGTATAAGGCGAAGCCGTCTATGTATTCTGGAACAACATTAACACCTATCTCTGGTCGTGTACTTGGCGCACACCAAAAGCTAGACCGCTTGGCTCGTGGCAGTTTACGGGCGCTGCTTAAGGCCCAAGATGAACGATTCCCCAAAACCCGTATCATTTTGCACTTCGAAGGTGTCAATGGTCCCGATGCCATCCAGCGTAAAAGCCCCGCCAAAGACGAGCCTTGGCATTACCTGCAGCCTTTTGACGAAGCAGACACGCAGCTTGTCCATTTAATCGGCGATCATTACGACGAGCTCGTAAAAGCCCTCAAAGCCCAGGATGACGTCAGGGCGGCGTTTGAAGCTGCATGGCTGGCACACGCTATCGTTGACGGCCTGACACCAGCCCACCACTTCCCCTACGAAGAAACTCTGACCGAACTGCGCGGTGGTGCCGGCATCGAGACCCGAACTACTGTCAAAGAAAAGATTGTAATGCCCGGCGAAACCCGTCGCGAGCAAGTCAAAAACAACTGGAAAATGTGGGGACCTGGCGGCTTGCTGGCTACGCACGGTTTCTTTGAGTTTGGTGTGGCTGCCTTGATCGCGCCTTTTTCGCTCAAGACTGTAGCTATCAAACAAGAGGACATCGACGAACTATACAAATACGGCGTGCTCGAACAGTTCCGCCGTACCGCCAAAGAAATCGACGGGCTCAAAATGTTTGATAGATATGCCAAATATGGCTGGACGCCCAACTTAGCCCGCCAGGTGCGCAACCATTTAGCGCCTGCAATTGTAAAGATGGTGACCTTGGCGTGGTACGCCGCAGCCATCGACGCCGGAATAATCAGGAAAGAAGAGCAGTGAGAATCATAGCTGGCAGGCTCAAAGGCCATACTTTTGACTCCCCAGGCAGCTTTAAAACGCACCCTATGAGCGACAAGGTTCGGGGTGCGTTATTTAATGTCCTCGGAGATATCGAAGGCCTGACGTTTTTGGATGCATTTGCAGGGTCAGGTGCCTTAGCCTTCGAGGCTATTAGCCGCGGTGCCGAATCGGTGTTGGCCATCGATAGTGACAGGCAAGCTCAAAAGGTGATTGCAGGCAACATCAAGGCACTGGGCCTAGGCCAAAAAATTAAGCTTATCAAAGCCTCGGCCGGTGCATGGCTCGACACCAGCCGTCACGCCATGTTCGACATTGTCCTTTGCGATCCACCGTATAATGATTTACAGCCAAACCTATTGCAGCGCTTAGCCCAACGCGTCGAAGAAGAAGGCTTGTTGGTGCTATCTTGGCCCGGTAATCAAACGCCGCCAGAGTTAGAGTGCATGCAACAGATTGAATACCGCCAGTATGGCGATGCTAGCTTGATTTTTTACCGTCCTTGCGAGGATTAGCTAACTTAATGGCCAGAAGACGCTAGGAGAATACGTGAAACCATTCTGTATTACTTTTGCAGGCCCCGCCGGTTGTTCCAAGAGCCCTGTAGCACAGTACTTATCTTGCCAGCTTAATGTGCCGGTTATGAGCAACGACGTTATCAGGACCGAAGTCAGGGAAGACCACATGGGTGCAGTGCTTGACCAAAAGGACTATACCCGTCGTGTTGTCGAGCGGGTAAAAGACTTGGCGGCTCGCAAAGTATCTTTCATTTATGACGCCAGCAATGATCGTAAGTGGCTACGGTTCCTAGAGAATTTTGAACCAGATAGCTATGTCATTGGGGTGATCAGCTATGACCTAAGCCCAGCTTTTTATAAGGCCATGCTGGCTGCCAAACAGTACTGCGAGATATTAGACGGCGCCGATAACTACCTGGCCCAGCACAAAGCTTTCATAGAAAAACATCCTGACGTCGTCATTTGCAGCATTACTGATCATAACTTCCCCGACCGCTTGGACATCGCCTTGAGGGCTAGCCAGCAATTTATAGATGACAGAACAGCCAAACTAAGGTAAAATAACGTTTATTCACCACGGGGATGTGGTGGAATTGGTAGACACGCTAGCCTTAGGAGCTAGTGCCGCAAGGCGTGAAGGTTCAAGTCCTTTCATCCCCACCAAAAGAAAAGAGTCCAGCTTGTTTGGACTCTTTTCTTTTGGCTCTTGGTTGAGGGTTGCCTTGCTACAGTACTACGAAATCTTCTGGACGGGCGGCATTCTTTAGTTCGTAGAGCCTGGTGGCCAGGGCGGGAATGTTATCAATTTTGGGCTCGAATGAATCAAGGTCGGATAGTTCCACCCATTTGTATTCTGAGTATTCTTTGGGGTTGAGCTTGATCTCGCCGCCCAAATATTCGGCGTAGTAGTGAGGCAAGATCATAGGCAGGCCGTCCTTGCGCACAAAGAAGCCGTTGATAGTAAAAGCCGACAGGACACGCATTTGCACATCTTCGCCGACTTCCTCACGGGCTTCACGGCGTAGTCCGCCAACGATATCGCCATCGCTACGCTCCATTTTGCCGCCGATAAAACTAAAGATGCCGTCGTAATCAGCCTCGCCAAAACGTTTGGCTAGCAGTACTTTAGAGCCGTCAAAAACGACGATCTTTTGGCAGTAAGAAAAGAGAAATTTGTCATCCATAAGTATATTTTACTCTTGGAATGGGTTTTGGCGAGCCTGGTTAAATAGAGCCTGGACGTTAACGCTGTTGTCTTGCAGCTGCTTAATCTT
>CBJLZK010000152.1:0-3033 GCA_966427515.1 uncultured bacterium
GGTTGCTGCCGCCAACCATAGCCGCAAGGCTTATGCTGTGATGCGGTGCCCGGAACGGACGGACAGTAATTAGATCGCCAAAATTATTGCTGGATAAGCTATATAGATGGGTTGCTTCTAGGGTTTCCTCGTGGGTCATGGCCGGCAATAAGCTAGGTAGGGCTTTGGCAAGCATGCTTTTACCCGTACCAGGCGGTCCGCTAATCAAAATATTATGCCCACCAGTTGCGGCAATAATTAACGCCCGCTTCGCTTGGTCTTGGCCAGCAATGTCGGACAGGCAACATTCAGGTGATTGTTTTGCGACATTAGTATATGCAGTAGGCGGATGAGCCTTGATTGGCTCCCCACATAAATGTCGATACAGCTCTTGTATGTTCTGGACTGGGTATAGGCGGACGCCGGGTACTAAACCAGCCTGTTGTATATTCCCACTTGGAATGATGAATGATGTAATGCCGAGTCTTTTACCTGCAACTAACTTGCCGATAATGCCCCTTATGGGTCGGATATCACCATTGAGACCCACTTCGCCTAGGATAGCTTGATCGGGTGATGTTTTGACGGCCGGGTTGGCTGTAGCCAGGATGGCGGCCGCAATGGCAAGGTCAAAGCTTGTACTGTCTTTGGGTATGTCTGCTGGAGCAAGGTTGATGGTAATGCGTTTGCGAGGCAGCGCAAGCTTGCTGCTGGCAAACGCACTACGAATGCGTTCTTTGGATTCGTCTACAACTTTGTTTCCGAGCCCCACGATAATAATGCTTGGCAGACCATTGGACGCATGGCATTCAATTTCGATTATGGTGCCCTCAGTGCCGGCTGCGTAAATGCTACAAATCGTTTGCTTCACGGCACTAAGTCTTTGTGGAGTTGCTACAAAAGTAAAGGCCCGCTTGCGAGTTGCGGGCCTTATTTTTTGGATTTGTATTAGTTTAGTTTTGCGTTTGAATTTGGAGTTTTACGATTTCTTTTTTATGGAACAACGGCTTGCGAGAAGCCGTTGTTGAGAAGTCGTTTTTGTTTTTGAGCACTTTTTTTATTCAAGTGCTACTGTTATCTTATAAATTGCGAATGGACCTGTCAATACGATTTGCGTGAGATTTTTAACAAACCTGTGTATAACTTTCTGCTACTGAAAAAATACAAAAACGCTGTGCTTACTGTGAATACTTTTTGCCCCAATTAGTAATTACCAAAATGCTAATGGCTATTGACATTTTAAGCGTTTTGAGCTACACTGAATTCAGTAAGTCAAAAACAAAAACTTACCTTAACAACCAAACCACATAACGCTCTTTGCATCCCTAAAGGTTGCAGGAGCGGTCAGTCAACGCCGGACGGCAGTAAGCGCTAATTAAGTTACATTTATATTGAGCGGATTTACTGCCACGGCTCTACTATCAATCGAAAAATACTGCAGGGTGCAATCTGCAGTATTTTTCTTTATACCAATAACGTAAAATGAAAATGATGAAGAAAGCCCTAATTGTTAGTGCGTTATGTTTAATCGCTGTCGTACTTTTGTTTAGTACAACTGACCCAAATAAGGTGCCGTCATTTATTTTGCCTATTCCTTTTGTCTTGTTGTTTGTTTCGGTGCTTATTTTGGCGTCATGGCTGCTCCAGCATTATGGCATGGCAATGCGCCGTAGTGTGCGGGTGGGTGTGCTTTGCGCCGGCATACCGATCCTTTTGCTGGTATTGCAATCGATAGGGCAGTTGACCCTAAAAGACGTCCTTACTATTATCGTTTTGTTCAGTATTTCGTATTTCTACGTAGCGCGTACCACAGCTTCTTCTTAAAAACTGTTGTAAGACCATAGTAGCCAAGAGAAGATCCTGGTATAATAGAAGGTAAATTATGAATCCTCAGTCAAACCAAACACCAGGTTTACGTTTGCCTCAGCCCTCCTTTGATGTAGGGCAGGCTTCTGCTGGTGTTACTCCACAGGCATTCCAGGCACCCCAGATGCCCGCTATGCAGCCGCAGGCTGCCATGCCGATGCCTCAAGCGGGGATTGCTCCAGCTGTGCAGCAGCCAGCTGTACCGGTGGCAACTCCAGCCGCTGTGCAGGTTCCTCCTGCGACACAACAGACTGCCATGCCCCAGGCTCCAACCACAGCGCCCGTACAAGAAGCAGTGCAGAACGATGACGAGGGTGCGCTTGACCAAGAATGGGTTACTAAGGCAAAGGAAGTTGTTGGCCGTACCCATGGCGATCCATACCTGGAGAGCATCGAACTTGGTAAGTTAAAGGCACAGTATATAAAGGTGCGATACAACAAGGACATAAGTATTGTCGAAGATTAGCATATGATGGTTTTGGTTTTTGTACTGGTTATCATCTTGTTTGCGGCGGCGCTTATTGCGCCAGTCATTTATCTTCAGACCCGTCGTCGTATTCGCGAGCAAAAGAACTACGAGCGTGGGCTGAAGATGGTGCCCTTGCTTATCCATCTTCCACCGCCCAGTGAGGATATTGAAGGTGGTGGCCGCGACACGCGTGACGTAACAGACGAAAACATCTCTAAGGCGCAGGTGATCTATGGCATCATTGCTAGTACGCTGCAAAAGGGCTTTAAGGCTAAGTTTTATGGACAGCGCCACTTTGCCTTCGAAATTGTGGCTGTGAAGGGCTTTGTGTATTTCTATGCCGCAGTGCCAGTGGCTTTGGTCGAAGTCGTTAAGCAAGCGATTGTTAGCGCCTATCCTTCCGCCCGTCTCGAAGAGGGCGCAGAGCACAATATCTTTAATAAGGTAGGCAAGCTGAGCGGGACAGTTGGTGGTGAGCTTAACCTAAAAGAGTCTTATGCCTATCCCATTGCCACTTTCCAAGAGAGCAAGCGTGACGCGATGCAGGCTCTATTGAACGCTCTGTCGACACTGGATAAAGAGGATGGTGCTGGTATCCAGATCCTTATGCGCCCGGCTGATCCTGTGTGGCGCAAGAATGCGCTGGGTATCGCGAGCAAGAAGCGAAAAGGCGAGGGCAACAGCAAAAAGAATGGCGAAAAGTTATTCGGCTTTGGTAA
>CBJLZK010000153.1:0-2981 GCA_966427515.1 uncultured bacterium
ATGTAAGGTACAATGGTAACAATATGAAAAAAGTCGTCACTCTATTAGTTATTGCTGCCATCGTAGGGATTGGCTGGGCCGTCTGGCACCGACAGCCAACAAGTACGCCCAGCACTCGCAGCGGTAAAACTGTAAGTTATAACAAAAAGCAGTACTCACTGACCGACCCTACAAGCTTGTGGGTTATCGTGAACAAAGCCAACCCGCTTAATCCCAAAGATTACGCCCCAGGCGATTTAACCAGTGTTGGCAACGGCCAGTACATGCGCGCCGAAGCCGCCCAGGCACTCCAACAGATGATCACAGACGCTAAACAGGCAGGCTACACCCTGACGCCATCGAGCGCCTACCGCTCCTTTGACCAGCAAACCGCTGCTTATAACAGCGAAGTACATGCCTTCGGTCAATCATATGCAGATACCGAGAGCGCACGGCCAGGCTACAGCGAGCACCAGACCGGTTGGGCTGTAGACCTTGGCAGTGACGGCTGTAATATTTCTGACTGTTTTGGCACTACGCCAGGCGGCAAATGGGCTACAGACAACGCCTTCAAATATGGCTTTATCCTACGGTATCCCGCCGACAAGGTAGACATTACTGGCTACCGCCACGAGACTTGGCACTTCCGCTACATCGGCGCCTCACTTGCTACCGAAATGCATAACGAGCACGTCGAAACCCTCGAAGAGTTCTTTGGGCTACCGGCTGCACCAAATTACAAGTAAGCCATGGGTACGACTACATACGACGCCGTTATTATACTGGGGATGAATATCCGGCCAACCGGGAAGGGTTTTAGGCCGACTACCTACGCCGATCACGATGCGTACGGCATGCTGGCGGGCGAGATGAACTTCATTGCCGCCACGTTGCTCTACGGCCAACATGTAGCCACGACTTTTGTGTTTTCGACAGGTACCAGCGAGAAAACCAAGGCTGCCTTTGGGGCAGACGTACCTACCGAAGCCCAAGTGTACAGCCAAGACTTCTTGCGCCGTTTGGGGAATGGCAAACCGACGTCACGGCTCGAGATCATCCTGGAAGAAAAGTCAGTCAACACCCACAGCAACCTTACCGAGTGCATCAAGGTTATTAACCAGCACCCTACCTGGAAAAAGGTTGCGATCATGTCTGCCCGCTATCACATACCACGCATCGAGGCTTTGTGGCAAATGGCCACAGCGGCCCATAACACAGAAGTTACACCCGACTTTTTAGTAGCCGAAGACGTAATTGAACACTTCTTGCCTGGCATTTACACCGACATGATCAAAGATGCTTACAATTCTCCCGAAGGCCTCAAGCGCGTAGCCAACGAGATACAGGGGCTACAAGACATGCGCGACGGCAAGTACGTGGTAACGGAATTCCAGTTAGCCAAACAATCCGTCGACAAGTAGGCTCTGTACGTACGTGTAACATTACTCACTGACTTTCTTGCCATTACGTCCAAAAATAGGAGTAGTAAGTGAGGTCTTTCCGATGTTTAGAACCACTCCTGCTTGGGACGAACGCCAATTCCCAAGCCTGCAAGCTACAGACTTAGCAGAGAACGGCATTCTGTACGACAGTCTATTACGCCCAGTATCTGGCGAGCCAGAAGGCATGGACCTACTGGACTGGGTCAACAGCCACCGCCTGCTTTTGCACCAAGAACTGGCCGAAACCACACCATTATTAGAAGAACGCTTGGCTAGCAGAGGCGTACAGCTTGCCAGTATAGCCGAGTGCGTAGCAGAGATAACCAACGCTGTACCGTACCCCCTCAACAGGGTACAGCTGAACAATCACATGCGCAGTAGCCGCATCCACCAAAAAGCTGTCAAAGCAGTTACGCCAGGGCTAGCGTTTACGCCAGATGAGCCAATCAGCGGGCAATACAATCCAATGCTTGGCATTATTTTGCTAAACGACCAATACATCCGCCCAGCTTCTAGCGCCAACATCGCCCATGTGGTTGCCGAAAACTTAGGCCAGGCCGCCACCGGCAGCATAGTAAATGCCCGTGTACAGTTCGAGCCCGAACCTGCCTATCGCTACTGGTACGGCTACCAATGGTGGTGGCGCGACGAACGCTATGGCGGAGCCATCCAAAAAGCCGCCACCGAAAAGATCGCCGCCTTGGCCCGCCAAGAACTCAACCTAATCGCCGATGGCGACACAGAGGACAATCCCATAATCGAACCATACCGCCGCGACGAAGGTTACTATTACGAAAGTGGTATGGCCATGACCCTGGATGTTATTAACGCCAGGCTTGGCTTTGGGCCCACCGACCCCGGTATCTACCAGTTAATCTGGCACTTTGGACAAGAAGGCGGTGACGACTCCGCCCGCCAGGGCCTAGACGAGATGGTCAAAATGGCCACGCATAACACCGTAAGCATCGAAGATCTAGAGATGGTACCCGTCCGCCAACAGGGCATGCCCTTGGGCATACTACAGCGGATCGAAGAGGCAAGCGGCATAGATGTTTCTATGCGGCCATCGCGTATATTCGTGGAACGAGGTGTCGAACGAACTGACTAGGTTGAATAACGAGCAAAAATGCGGTAGAATTTGCTCTGTTACACACAAAATATTGGGATGTCGCCAAGTGGTAAGGCACCGGGTTTTGGTCCCGGCATTCGGGGGTTCGAATCCCTCCATCCCAGCCAGTAGAATTTTGAACTAATCGGTTCGAACAAAGGACTTTATCGAAGTCCTTTTTGTTTGGGGATTAGTTTACTAGAATTGCTGTATGAAGTACGTCTATCTGATTATTGCTGGGCTGCTTGCAAGTACGGCTCATTTTTACGTGGTATGGCGACATAGAGACGACCGTCGCTACTCTATAAGTGAACATGCGATGTTGAGTAGGCAAAGCCATTTGATTTACTTTATTGCTCATGTTTTGTGCGAAGTATTCTTTTTGCTTTTTTCATATCAGTTCTTTATTCGAGAACACCATTATTGGCCGTCATTTTACTTCAACGTAGTAT
>CBJLZK010000154.1:0-2967 GCA_966427515.1 uncultured bacterium
TCTTGTCCTTGACGTCAATGCTGGCGATCATGATCGAGTCAGTCAGCTCGGCACCGCCATGGCCAGGATCGTCGGCTGAGTTGCCAGCCAATAGAATATTCACCCGGCCTGTATCTTCGCCCTTTAGTTTGGTGGTTTGCAACGAATCAACCAGGCCACGCCAACCAAAGATTTTGATCTCGTTATACACAAACTTAAAGCCAACCCATAGGCCAGCCAAGATGATAAGCGCCAACAGAATCTTTAGGGCGCGTTTAAGGATCTTCTTCCAACGAGGACTGCTTGGTTCGGTAACCATTCGAGGCTCACGGGGCGTTACTTTGCCACCTATGCCAGTGGTAGGGATGGTATGGTATAAGCGCTCAAATTCCTTGTCTTCGCGAGGATTGTGAGCAGCAGGTTTTTTGGGTTTACGCATAGTAATTTACTCTATTATACCCTACCTTACGAACCGTAAGATTTACTGGGTATCAGGGGTGGCTAATAATCAATATCTGGGTGGCCAAATACCCGTACTTTTAGCAGAAACAACCGCATCATGATCACTTGCAGGTGGGAAGCCAAAAACAGCAACACAAACGCAAACAAGATATAGCCGATAGCCTCGCTCAGTTTACTCTTTTGGCTAAAGCCGACTTCGCTAGCCAAGATGCAGAACGGCAAAATGACTTTAATGTAGATAAACAAGTACGCAGCCCACACCAATGCCACTAAGGTGCGGACCAGGACGCGCTGCTCTAGCTCGTGCTCGATGATATGTTTGGCGGGCGTATCGACTGCGTGGATCTCTTTGAGCGTCATCATGATACTGCCAATAAGCTGTATGATCAGGCGGATGGCAAAATAGGCAGCGATCCCAGCGGCAATCGTGCCAAAAACAATGGCAGCATTATGCCCAAGCGACTTACTAGCCAGAGCCTGGCTAATCGCCGAGCCGCTGCCCTTGGTATTTTGCAAGGTGGTTACCAGACCGTCATTACCAAAAAAATAATCATAAAACAGCAGGTTCTTGATGACACCCGACCAATTAGAAACGATAACAACACCGACAGCAAATCCCCCACATAAAATCGAACTGAATAATGAGGGCCGAAGGAGCAATCCGCTATATTTTCGCTGATGCATTACCTTAACATAGTAAGCTAAAGCGGGTTATGGCGTCCAGGGCAAAAGCATTGTTAAAAATCTTACAGAATGCATTTGCTAGTGGTATTCTAAGAGCATAAGCACTCTGACAACCAGGAATCATATGCCAGCCAAGCGAAAGCCCAAGGCAACCGTACGCTCGGTAAGCTTTACCTACAAACAACGGCACATCCAAGTACTACTCGATAAAGTGCTCATATTCCGCTTTATCCGGAGTCTGCATGGCAGATTTTGGGGGTTGGCCGGCATTTGCGTAATGATTGCAGGATTTGCTGTGTGCCTTTTAATCCGTGAGGATATGTTCCACGCCTCGACAGCGTTTAGCGATTTTGGCAGCGACACCCGTACCGCTCCTTATTTTGCCGGCTCAGTATTCTTTGGAGCTTATGGTATGTGGCGCTGGCGCAACTACCTGTTCCGTACTTGGAAGCGTTCAATGCCCGTTACAGGGTTGATCACCATGACAGTGTTTGGCCTGTACCTGGTAGCACTTATGCCCGTAAGTTGGCGGCCAATTCCCCACGACATCCATATGTTTGGCGTTAGCCTTGCGGGTATAAGCATGACGGCAACCGTAGTAATTGATGGCCTGCTTACCAAGTCGCGCGGCAGCAAACTCGCACCTTATTGGCGGTTCGTACGGTTTGTTTCGTTTGTCTTGATTGTTGTTGGTGGCGTAATCACTGCCGGCTCAACAGATTTATTACGCTGGTACAGATTATCACTCGTTGGCGAATCAATGCTTCTTGCCGGCTATTTATTGTGGATGATCCTAAAGACGTACGAAGGCGAAGGCAACAGGACAATCCTTGCCAAAATCCTGAAGAAATTTATTTTTATCGATTAACTACAACACGCTATGGCGCCTCGTGGTGGTACTATGGAACCATGAAGCCGATGCATCTGCAGTTTATTACTGCTATTGATTATTTAGAATCTCTTAGACAAGCCATTCCTGCAGCCAAAAAGCGTATTGTTATCCACGCCATGGTCGTGTTGTGGCAACTCCACACCGAAACACTGCTGCCTTTGATCAAAGACGCTTTGGATCGCGGCGTCGAAATACGCATTGTAGGCGACTACTACAGCAAATTCCAAGCAAACATGCCCAAGTTTGCCCGCGGTGACCGCGGGCCAAAGTGGGGGCACACTATCGCCATCAACAGTGACCTGCAATCCATGGGCGCTGAGATAACATATGTAGGCAAAATCGGGATTAACCCCTACAAACAACGTTGCCATAGCAAGATCACCATTGTCGACGACACTGTCTACACCTTTGGCGGAGTCAACTTTTATAGCGGCTCCTTTGCCTTCCACGATTACATGCTAACCACCAACAACGCCGGTTTGGCCGACCGGTTATATACATTAGTGCGTGACATCGAAAAATATCCTCGCATGGCAGACGTTATTGAGCGCATCGATGAAGACAACACCCTATTATTTGACGGTGGCACACCTGGTAGCTCTGCCATCTACGAAACAGCCTGCCATGTCGTGGCCGAAGCTAAAAAGGTATATTACGTCTCGCAAATGTGCCCGAGCGGACGTTTGGCAAAGTTCATTAATGCCACCGAGAATCACTGCTACTTTGTACGGCCCACCCAGGCCGAACCGCCCTCTAGCTTGGCTTTGCTCTTTGACCGTGCCAGGTATGGCATAACTAATCATTATAAAGGCAAGCAATATATCCACGCCAAATTTATACTAACCGAAGGTAAAGACGGCACGAAACACATAGTAAGCGGCTCTAATAATTTTAGCTGGCGCGGCATCGCTTATGGCACCAAAGAAATTGCAGTACATTCAACCGACGAA
>CBJLZK010000155.1:0-2955 GCA_966427515.1 uncultured bacterium
CTTTTCATTTGTGGTCTGATCATACACCCACAGAGCCAAAAAATCTATGTGATATTTTTGGTTGCGCGCCCGAGCAGCACTTGTTACTATCTGTTCCACCAGTATTATTTGCTAAACAAGCGAGGGTAACGTGACGACATACGTCGAAGCTAAATTTATAGGGCAAACAGAATCAGAGTTTCATTCTAAGCACACATACCAGCTACGGATCGTGCAGCGTTGGAATAAGCGTGTCGAGGTCACCGCAACCCATGGCTACGCCTTTAAACCGATAGCGGGTATGCAACATACATACCATGGGTTAAAGCAATTACTGCAAGAGTGGCATATCCTGCGGGTTGTTACGCCGCAGCTTTTTGACGACGAGTCAGCACCAGTACTTTGATATATCGGCCAGTTGTAAATAGCAGGCCACCGACACCGGGTACTAATAATGCCCAGAACCAAGGTGACATCACCAATGTGGTCCATAAGTAAATCGCCGTCGGCACTATGGTAGCAACTAAAATCGCGGCAGCTGAGTAAGCGCCTTGCCAACGAAGCCTACGGCGAAGCTCGGCAGCAACGTCGTCGCTCTTGTCGTTGCGATAGTATGCCCAAGCAAATAAGACACACGTTAGTAGAAAGGCTCCAGAGATAGCGGCGGCATATGCCCCAACAGTGTACGTTGAGCGGTTACCATCCTGCGCAGCATTGTAGGCGTTAACGTCGTTATTAAACCCAGCTACAGTATCACCAAGGCTACTATTAACCGTTTCGAAGGCATCACTGTCCTTATTGAGCGCCGCCTGCCGCCATTGCAGTAGTTGGTCACTCATCCTACCCACGTCATCTTGGACTTTATTTATGTCACGTTTGGCCTCACCCGTATCGGATGACTGGCCCAGAACCTTATATGCCCCCAGGATGTCATCGCGAGCCGAAAGGGCACGGTCAGCAAACTGGGCATAAAACTGGTCATCGGGCATGCTGCCGGTATTATCTACGAAACCCCAAAGATCTTCGATAGCATTCCCAACCCGTGACATCGCTGCCTCGTCCTGGGCATCGGCATAGGCCGCCGTTGGGGTCGCAGTGACTACAAGTATCATGCTCAATACTACGCCAGCGATCATAAAAAAGAGTTTTGGTGCACGCATATATCGCTTGGTAGCATAGCACAAATGCCTATATTTTTGCTAGCAATAACAGGGGTGGTGAATAGCTCGCGCCTTGCCTAAAGCACTACTGCTATGTTATACTGGTTGAAGTAGAGATTACTACGTTATGCTTGTCAAATTTTTGAGTTTTGTGATTTCGGTTTTCAGCACAGCTCGGTACAAAACAGTTTTGCTTTCCTGCCTAGCCCTAGTCCTATCGCTAACCGGTATCACAGCACTAGTCTTACGGGGAAATAACCCCACCCAGAATGCCGCTAGCAGCGTGCAGCAATCTAAAGATGGCGTCGATACCCAGTCATTTACGCCTGATCTGCATAGCTCCCGCCAGCAAAAGGCTAAAGACCAGTCCAGCCAAACCCAGTCTGACAACAGTACTAGTAGCTCATCTAACTCTAATAGTGGGAGCCAACAGTCCAATAACTCTGCTCCAACCTCAAACAGCAGTTCCAAGCAACAGACTACAGCCAGTGTCGACGTCACTCTTAATGTCAATACGCTCAGCGTGGCAGCAGGCAGCTCCAGCGACCTCGTAACTGCGGCAACTACCGACAACAGCTCTGTAACCTGGTCTGCAATCGTTGATGGTGGCGATGCTAACGGGCGTGTAGCCTTGGCTCAAACAAGCGGCAACTCGACCAGTATGCAAGTAACGGCAGCGTCAAACCTTGCCTCTGGCACCATGTTCAAGGTATTCCTGAACGCGCACGACGCTAGCCGTAATATCAATATCACCAAGACAGTTATTGTTACTATCCAATAAGTATGGCCAGCCAACGTAACTGCACCAAAGCTATTATCCTTGTCGCCGGTTTTGGTACGCGCCGCCTACCGATCACTAAGGCCATCGAGAAATGCATGCTGCCGATCGGCGATCGTCCCATCGTAGACTACGTCGTCGAAGACTGCTTGAAAGCAGGTGTTAAGGATATATTCTTTGTTGTCGGCGAAGAGTTCGACCAGATCAAACAATACTACGGCCACAACCAACTACTCGAAGAATATTTATCCAAGCGCAATAAGGTTAGCGAGCTCAAAGAAGTCCGTAATCTTGCCGAGAAGGCACGGTTCCACTACGTCATCCAGGACCAGCACCAGCCCTACGGTACTGCCACACCCGCCGCTCTGTGCCGCCACTTAGTTAGCGAAGACGAGTTGGTATTGGTAGTCGGCGGTGATGACTTTATTTATCACCGCGACGGCCGTTCCGAAATGGCACGCTTATTGGAGGCCATGGAGAAAGCTGGTGCCGCTACCGGCATGCTCACCACTCAAGTGCCAATCGAAGAAGTTGCACGCTATGGCACCTTACAAACCCACCCGGACAAACAAGGCAATATGATCTTCGAAAAGATTGTCGAGCACGCCTCGCCAGAGACCGCTCCAAGTAACCTTATCAACGTCTCTAAATACGTTTTTGACAGCCATGCCCTTGATTGCGCCAAGCGAGTCCTAGAAATGCCACCTGCGGCTAATGGCGAGTATCAGATCACCGAAGTTATTAACCTATATTCACAGACTAAGCCGGTGTTGGTACTGCCAGCCCAAGGTGAATATCTTGACGGCGGCACCACACTCGGTTGGCTCCATGCCAACAACCGCGTCATTGCAGGAAACTAAAGCATACTAAAATTTAGAGTGCGCTCTAGTGGGTAGCCTACGGCTAGCCCATGGCGCTAGCAACCCTCTAAATTTTAGTATGCTTTAGTTTAGTCACAGGACGCCTGAAGAGAAACCACCAGCTAATTTTAGCGCTGGTCCTGGGCTCCGAATGTGCTCTGAAGTAGCACATTCTTCG
>CBJLZK010000156.1:0-2946 GCA_966427515.1 uncultured bacterium
CACAATAGCTACGTTAACGTTTGACAAAGTACTAGCTATCCACGCATAGGCAGCTCTTGCCTGTTCATAAGCATACTGTCCTACATATGTGTATGATGCTCCTGACTTTATATATGCTCCATCAGTAGGAGATACCCATATCTTTATTCCGGGCCATTGCGAAGTAACATAGTTAAATATAGCAGTTAATGCGCTGCGGTAGATAACTGCGTTTGTAGACACACTACCTGTTTCATCAAACGCTCCAACATCTGTGTCAATAGACCACAGCAAATGCTTCGGTGTTAAACCAGTACTACCAACTGACGCAGTCATTTGGGTTAGTAGTGGCCCTGGCGTGCCTGAACTGACGTTCCAGTAATAAGCAGTTGCAGGGCTTGGTCCACCGGATATATCTGCGCAGGATGAACCAACTGCTGATAACAGCGGTTGAATCTTTTCCTTTGACACTCCTGTGTTCGTAGAGTACTGAGATCTAAAGGCAGTAGCTGACCACAGGTTTGGTGTTGCTCCAGACAGATTCTCGAAATGGGCTGCAGATTGTGAATCACCACCAAAAACAACTAAGTCTGTAGTGTAGGAATTGTCTATCGAAAGTGTGCCTGACCAAACTGAGGATGCCTGCCCGATAGGGGTACCGTCCTGCAGGCACGGAGTAACCCTAAACTGTGGAGATCCAGGTATAAAACCAAAGTCAGCTGCGGAAAGATCTACTAAATAGTCGAAGTGTGTCTGACCCGGACTCACAACTGACGTACGGACCACGCTACCGTTGCCAGGGTTTATTATGCTAATTAGTGTATTAAGATCTTGATCTGCGCCCGGTATAGACCATTTAAATCTAATGTCACCAAACGTTGTAACCGTACCAGATGTTCCCTAAAGCGGTACGGAACTTATGATGTTAGACTTATTGTGTGGAAATATAATCATGTGACTCCCGACAGTGTTTCAATGGCCTTTAGGCCATGGGTCCGCCCGAGGATATTAAAATCGTGCTAGGTGACCATGATCCTTCGATAGTAGCTACTATTGCATTCGAGTTAGCTGTAGCTGAGGGTGTAGGTGTGCCGTTTATCCACTTTTGACGTGAATCCCATGTGATAGTGTGCCCACCTACAGAATCCTGGTACAGTGCTAACTCAACTGTTTGCCCATTTTTAATGTTTGTTACTGAGATAGTCACGTTTCCAGTCATTGTGCCATAAAAGCGCATCCCAGCAGAACAGTCTAGGGTAATAGTACCTGTTAGGCTAGACCCAAGGTTAACCCATAGTGCAGCATTCCACATCTCATTAACGCCAACAAGTCCTTCGCTGGCATTAGAAATTATGTTGGCAGCTGTAGATACATTAGCACGAATGTTTCCCGACCCGTCTACTGTTAACTGACCTGACAGCGGGACAATAACCCCGCCTAGAGAGGTAGTTGATGCTGGTGGCAGTGTGTATGCAGTGCCGTATGTGGCATTTAGCGTACCATCAGAAGCAACAGACAAGCCCTGCCCGGGTTTTACTCCGCCTATAGTCGTTATCGTAGCTGCGGGTAGTGTGTATGGTGCTGGTGCTCCAATTAGATCTGTGTACAGACCGGTAGTAGCCACAGTAGCCAGCGTAGGTCTGTTTAAAATCCTAGCTACGCCAGAAACTGAATTCCAGTCAGAATTAACCTGTGCTGCCGGGAGACGCGGTTTGTTTGGTAAATCTGAATATGATCCGCTATACGCAACCTGCGCAAATATAGGTATTCCAATCAAATCGTTGTATTGACCTGTCAGCGCTACTCTTGCTAAGGCAGGTATAGATATCGTTCCGTCATCCGCCACATTAATGCCCGGACCGATTTTAACTCCACCAAAGGCTGTACCACTGGCAACTACAACACTTACCGCACCGCTTTGTGTGTTTACCTGAAGTCCATTTCCTACTTGCATTCCGCCCAGTGTGTTATACCCAGCTATGGGTAGCACGTAGGGTGCGGGTACACCGCTCAAGTCTGAGTAAAGACCAGATGTTGCAACTCTAGCGAACGCTGGCGCACTGATTAAATCCGTGTATGATCCTGAATATGCAACCGCAGCTAGACTAGGCGTGTGAGACAAATCAGCATACGAGCCTGAGGTTGCAACTGCTGCTAGTGCAGGTCTGTGGTTTAGATCATTGTAGGAACCTGATGTTGCTACTGCGGCAAAAACTGGTCTTCCTAAAATGTCCGCGTACTGACCAGTTTGTCCAACAACCGACAAACCTGGTGTGCCCACTAGATCAGCGAACGCACCGGTATAAGCAACTGTAGCAAGCGTTGGTGCACCCCTTAGATCAGAGTACAAGCCTGATGTAGCAACACTAGCTAGCACCGGTTTATTAAATATTTGCGCCAATCCTGACGATGCATTCCAGTCAGCGTTAACGGGTGCGGCAGTTACTGGCGGTTTGTTCAACAAGTCATTGTAACTACCAGTAGTAGCCACCAAAGCCAAGTTTGGTGCGTTAACCAGGTCATGATAACTACCAGTTTTAGCTACTACTGCTAAACCTGTTATGTTTTGTGCAGTTAAAGACACCGCACCAGTCATTCCATTAACTGATGTTACGATTCCATATTGTGGAGAAGGTCCACTTATGTTAACTGAGTAAGTTAAACTAACAGTAACCTGCAGGCTAGAGTTATTAGTTATTTGAAAAGTGTCAACTGTATCATCTATAACTGTTAACTGCGAGACGATCTGATTTATGTACTGTGTGTTTGTGCCTCTAGAAGCAGTTAGCACTACTGCTGAGCTAGGATTAATAGTTATCTGTGAGAAACCCACTGGTGATGCATACTGACTGTTGGCAGATCCAGCAGGGTTTAACAGTAGCGTCTGTGTTATTACTTGACCAGCAGTGTAGTAGGCTGTAATGCTTTCTGCCACTGCAGGCTGGCCAGTGGGTGCTCCTACATTAG
>CBJLZK010000157.1:0-2938 GCA_966427515.1 uncultured bacterium
AGCGGTCTCTACCATATCCATGACGCGGCGCGCTTTTTGAGCGACTTCGGTTGGTTCGATGTGGGCGTCGCGGAGCTGGATGAATAGCTCAGCCAGCCGCGTGGTACCTTCGCCAACGCTTACCGTAAGGGTAAGGTCGTCACGGTGATCTGTCTTGTAATGATGCTTCAAGAGGTCGGTAGCTGCTTGTAGTTGCTTTTCGTCCTGGAATGTAAGTTCTACTAGGCCGCTTGGTACGAGCTTTTTGAGTTCCCGTGCAGTACCACTGGCTACAATGGTGCCCTTGTGCAAAAGCGCAATGTGGTCGGCAAGCTCGTCGGCTTCGTCAAGGTACTGGGTGGTCAAAAAGATAGTGGTGCCATTGTTTGCCAGCTCCTTGATTGTTTGCCACATGTCATTGCGGGCTTCGGGGTCGAGGCCGGTCGTCGGCTCGTCCAAAAAGATAATGGGTGGGTTGCCGATCAGGCTCATGGCGATGTCCAGGCGGCGGCGCATACCACCCGAGTACGTTTGGACGCGGCGGTCGGCGGCGTCGGTGAGGCCGAACTTTTGCAAAAGGTCAGTGGCGATTTGGGCGGGCTTAGCAGCATGGCGCAAATCGGCAATCATCTGCAAGTTTTCGCGGCCGGTTAGGATGTCATCTACGGCGGCAAATTGCCCGGTTAGGCTAATCATGGAACGGACTTTGCCAGGGTGCTTGGTAACGTCGAAGCTACCAACTGTAGCAGTGCCACCATCTGCAGGGATGAGCGTGGTCAGGATATTAATGGTGGTGGTTTTGCCCGCACCGTTACTGCCAAGCAGGGCAAAGATCTTGCCGCGCTCAACTGTAAAGGTAACGCCCTTTAGTACTTCGTTCCTTTTGTATGATTTCTGTAAGTCTGTGACAGTAATAGCTGGTTCCATGATTGGTTACTGCACCTTTACGTTATCTAGTTTTGCTTTCGATCCTTTTAATAGTGCGTAGGTAACTTTATCCATTGTGGCGCCATCAAAGATGGTGTGCTTGACGTCGCAGTGGTGGAAGGTTACGTCGTTTAAGATTGTGTTTTTAAATGACGTGTTTTTGAGGGAGTTTCCGTTAAAGGTTGCGCCGTTGAGGGTGTGGCCGTCGAAGGATACACCACTCATATCTGAATGGCTGAAGTTGGCGCCATCAAGTACTGCATCCTTAAATGTTGTACCCTTGAGTGCTGAGGCCTTGAACTGGGCGTCCTTTAGGTTAGCGCCATCAAAACATGCATCCTGCAGGTCGCTACCAGAAAACGCTGTCTCTACGAGGTTTGCGCCATTGAACGATGCGCCCCGTAGTGACGAGCCACGGAACATTGCCTTGGTTAGGTTAGCGCCATCAAAGTTGGAGTCGTTCAGGGAGCTAAAGCTAAAGTCGGCTTCTGTAAGGTTGGTGTCGCTCAGATCGCTTTCCTTAAGCTCAGACATCGAAAACTTTGAGGTGCTGTGCTTGGCCTTTTTAAAGGCCTCTTTTAACATTTTGTGGACCGATGTTAAAGCCTCATCGTGGCTGCTTGGGGCATGCCCAACCTGCTCCATAATTTCGGAGACATCACCAAAGGATTCAATGGTGAGTTTATAAGCCTCATCATCGCTTTTACCTTCTTCTTTAAGGTCGTTATAGCGTTCGGTGAGGTTGGCAAGTAGTTCTTGCTCGACGTCATTGCGGGCAGGGAAGTTGCCGTAAGGCTTAAATGCGTCATCTAGAAATTGTTTTAGTTTGTCGTTCATGGCTATCTCCTTTACAGTAGCTTTTCTAAAATTTGTTTAGCGTAGTCCCAATTGCGTTTGTTGCTTTCGTATTGTTCACGGCCGCTTGGTGTGATCCGGTAGTATTTACGCCGGCCGCCTTGCGTTTCGTCACCCCAATATGAAGTGATGTGATGGTCGTGTTCCAAACGCTTTAGGCTGGAATACATAGTCGCCTCTTTTAGCTCATATTCGTGGTTCGACAATTCATAGACCAATTTGGTGATTTCATATCCGTATTTGTCGCCTTCACTAAGGAACTTGAGGATGATCGTATCCGTGTGTCCACGGAGCAGATCTGACGTTAATTTGTTATCTAACATGAGTGTAGTGTATATCAAAGTACTATGACTGTCAAGGTAATTTGTTCAGCGCAGATTTTTGCACTATGATCAAAGCATGCTAGAACTGACTCCTGATACTATTCCTGCAACTTTTTGGCGCGTGTCCGCGAAGGCATTGATTTTTGATGCAGACGGTAAATTACTCGTCTTCATGGATAAAAACCACGAATGGGAAGTACCTGGCGGTGGTTGGGAACATGATGAAAGCTTCGAAGAATGTATTCGGCGTGAATTATCCGAAGAAGTTAAAGTTGGCGTTGCTAATATTAGTGGCGTAGCTTTTTGTTACAAAGCCAAAAGCATCAAAGGCCTGCCCAAGATTTGCGTGGCGGCTAAAGTTACTATCGATGATTCGCCCATAACTCCTAGTGATGATGATCTGGTAGAGGCTAAGTTCGTTACCAAAGTAGAATTCTTGCAGTTGCGGTTCCAAGTCGGCGAAGAAACGATCAAGGCTTACGCTGATCAGATCTGGGAGCGCGACCGTAAAAATTGAACGAGCTGCGACAGGGCTTGTTGGCCGTCGTTATTGTCTAAATTGAACTGATATTCGTGGGGCAAGTTTGGCTGGTGATTCGCAGGGTAGAACAAGCCAGTGACTGATACGCCCAAGGACTGTAATTTGGCTGCGAGTGGTTTGGATTGTTTATCTGTAAGTGGATCGCCATTGCCGCCAGTGGGGTGGTCGCATTGTTGAGCGTGGCACCCATCAGGAACTGCTTGAGCAAGATGGTCTATACGCTCGCCTCTATAACGAACAATTCCATCAAATCCGCATTGAAGAACCCACCAGCTCACCATGGCCCTCATAGGAAGTTAAGCTTGTCTCGACC
>CBJLZK010000158.1:0-2928 GCA_966427515.1 uncultured bacterium
ACATCCCATGCGGATGTCTCCACTACGAACCTCACACCTCAGGCAGGTGATATAACCTCGACATCATCTCAGGCAGATGAGAGTCACAATAAGCCATCCAAGAGCGCTGAAGAATATGAGCGCATGATTGCCGAACTGCGCAAGGAAAACGCTGGCCATCGCACCAAACTTAAGAAGTTTGAGGATGAGGAGCGGCAACGTACCGAAGCACAGATGTCCGAGCAAGAGCGTCTCAAGAAGCAGTACGAAGACCTGCAAGCTCAGCACACTGAAGTCATCGAAGCCCAGTTTGAGCAGATGATTGATCATGAAATCGAGCGGCAAGCGATCAAATTAGGCGTCAAACCAAATCTGTTGGAAAAAGTAAGTCGTTTACTGGACTGGGAAGACATCGACATTGACGAGGACAGCGGAACTGCAAAGAATATTGCAGACCTTGTTGGTCAGCTTGTCAAAGAGATGCCTGAGTTGCTCGGAAAAGCAACGCCATCATCAGGCGGAGCAACAAATCCAAGTCGATCAGTGTCCAGTACGCCAAAAGAACTATCCTGGGAAACCATTGCTAATATGAAGCCGGACGAATACGCTGCCAGACGCGCGGAAATCCAGCAGTTTATGCTCAATAACCCGATGCGTTACGGCACACGTTCGAAACATTAACTAACGTTTTACTACTTTCATATCTCGTGCCCAGCGCCATCTTTGCAAGGGGATGACATTGAGCAGGGGGTGATGGGAGCTTTACATGTCACTCAATAACTTTATCCCTGAATTGTGGGGCGACACGCTTCTTGCGGCTATGCGCAAACAACTGGTATTCGGGAATCTCTTTAACGATGATTACGAAGGCCAGATTCAACGAATGGGCGATACCGTTCGCATCAACGCGATTGGTGATGTCACCATCTCAAGCTATACAAAGGACACGGACCTCAATGCACCACAAGCGTTGACTGATGCACAAACCATGCTGACCATCAGTCAGGCCAAATATTACAATTTTGAGGTGGATGATGTGGACCAGGCGCAGGCCCATCCCGAAGTGATGACTGAAGCCATGTCATGGGCGGCTTACAGGCTCGCTGACACAATGGATCAGTACTATGCCGGGTTCTACACGGACGCCATTACCGCCAACCTCATCGGCAATTCTGGCTCTTTCACAACTGTTTCAGCGCCCACACAAACGAATGTTGGCGGCGGTTCTACCTTCTACGATCTACTCGTTGTCCTAGCCCAGTACCGCACCCAAAGTCTTGTACCAAAACAGGGCCTATGGTGCGTCATTCCGCCCTGGGGTAAGACCTACCTCACGCAAGACATCAGGTTTACCAGCTTCAATACGCCTGATGCCCGTCTCACGATCCTTTCCGGCAAGTTGGACGCCTCTGCTGGCAACGCTTCTGACGCCTATCTCGGCAAAGTCGAGGGTATGGATGTGTATGAAAGTGTGAACGCGCCCAACCTAGGCGGCACCAAAGGCCAGAGTGGTTCACAAGACGTGATTCTCGCCGGGCATACGATGGCCGTGACGAAGGCAGAAGGCATTAATAAAGTTGAGGCGTACAGGCCGCCTTATCGTTTTGCTGACGCCGTGAAGGGTCTGGCCTTGTATGGAGCGAAGACGGTGCGTCCGTACGCACTGGCAGCTGCTTACTTGCAGCATCCTTAAATTTTGGCGGAGGAATAGAAGAACATGGCACGAACAGCATTAACGCCAACCAGCTTAACCGCTAATAGCGCGGTACTCAATAACGCCGGGACTGCGATTGACGCAACCAACGGGATGAATATTGCCATTACCACCAGCAGTATTCCTGCTGGTCCTGATCTGGACCGGCTTGTGCTCTATGTCCAGAACACGACTGCCAGCACAAAAACCGTAACAGTACGCGCTGGCGTAGGTGGCGGTGCAACACCAGGTCCTGCGTTTCGCAGCGGACTTGGCGACCTGACCACAGGCAATCTTTCCGCTTCTACCGGAACGGCTTTTATCGGCCCATTCGACGTGTCACGGTTTGCGCAAGCCGATGGCTCAGTCAACGTGGATTTTGCCAGTGGTATGACTGGCACCATCTGTGCATTGCTCGTTCCACGCTCGTTCTAATGTGGATCGAGATGCCCAATGGGCAGGTACATAAGGTGCTCATTGATGCCCACATTGAGCGCTTACTGCAAGAAGGTGGACGGGAAATACCTGATCCCACCCTTGCAAGGGGGTCAGAAGTAGATGCCAGTACGCTCAACGATGTCACAATTGATAGCGCGCGTGAGACTGATGATCGCAGACCCAGCGGGCGCAAGTCAGCAGTTCGCCGATCAGGACATTCAGGACACGCTTGATCAAAGCCGCGACGATCTACGCTACGAAGGTGAATTGATTGCGCCTTCTATCGTGAATCTGGGTAGTACGCAAAATAGTGCCTCCACGATATTTGCAGACTATTACAGCCGATATCAGTGGTGGGAACAGGACGTAGTGCTGCAAGGACAGGGACCTACTGGGCTGCCCTGGATTGTGCTCACGCCTGTTGCGGCTGATTACATTGTTGGGCATTGGCAATTCGAGACAAATGTCTTTACGAGCGGCACCGTTCCGGGCCAGCTTCCGCCGATTTTTGCGACGGGAAAAGTATATGACCTCAACTGTGCAGCGGCAGACTTGCTTGAATTCTGGGCTGCTACCCTTGCCGGGTCGTATGACGTAACCGTGGATGGCCAGACGCTGCGCAGGTCGCAACTCATGGCCGCAAAGTTGACGATGGCGCAACACTATCGCAGATTAGCGAAGCCGAAGATCGCAAAGGTAAACAGACATGATGTCATGGCGCCAATTGGTACAAGACGCATGAGGCTGCTCGACAGCGACGATGTAGTGAAAGGTGCATAGTTGATGTTGAGTGCTGCGGAGATTGCCAAAATTCGCAC
>CBJLZK010000159.1:0-2925 GCA_966427515.1 uncultured bacterium
AACAACTAAACGCAGAGGTCTTTTCTGTTGGTGACGAAATCGACGTAACTGGTACATCAAAGGGTAAGGGTTGGGCTGGTACCATTAAGCGTCACAACTTCCACCGCGGTCGCAAGACTCACGGTGGCCGTTCATACCGCCGTGTCGGTTCCATCGGTTCTATGTACCCTCAGAAGATTTTCAAGGGTAAGAAGATGGCCGGCCAGATGGGTAATGAGCAGGTGACTGTAAAGAACTTAAAGGTTGTTTTGGTAGACACCGAAAATAACGTTATCGGCGTAACAGGTGCTGTACCTGGCCCTCGTCAGGGTATCGTCGTTATTAAGGAGGCTAAGTAATTATGGCCGCTACAACTGCTCCAACCTTTACAAAGACTGGTGCTAAAGCAGCTACCGCTGCTAAGTTGGACGCTGCAGTTTTTGCAGTCATGCCAGAAAACCACGAACTCCTTAAGCTTGCTTACACAGCATACCTAGCAAATGGCCGCGAAAATTTGGCAGTTACCAAAACCCGCGGCCTTGTTAGTGGTGGTGGTAAGAAGCCTTGGAGGCAGAAGGGTACTGGCCGTGCACGTTTTGGTTCGACTCGTAACCCAATCTGGCGCGGTGGTGGTATCGCATTCGGTCCAACCGGTGAAGAAAACTACACCAAGAAGATCCACGTTGCTGCTAAGCGCCAGGCTATCCGCCAAGCTCTTAGCCTTGCAGCAGACGAGGGCCACATCAAGGTAGTTGAAGAGTTCGCTAACAAGGACGGCAAGGTCGCCGAAACTGTTAAGTTCCTCAGCAAAATCGAAGCCAAGGGTTCTGTACTGCTTGTACTAGACCACAAGGACGAAGCTACTGAGCGCGCTACCCGCAACCTTCAAAATGTTAAAGCTGTTCAGGCTACTTACTTGAATGTCTTTGACTTGCTTAACGCTGACGTCGTTGTTATCACCAGCACTGCGCTGACGATGGTTAACGAATGGCTCGGTGCCAAGAAGGAGGCCAAATAATGGACAAATTCATGACCCTTAAGCCTCGCATCAGCGAAAAGACTTACATGATGAGCCAAGCTACTCGTACTTACGTTGTAGAAGTACCTGGCGACGCAAACAAGGACACTGTTGCTAAGGCAATTGCTGCCCAGTTTGGTGTAACTGCCAAGACTATTAACATCGTAAATGTTAAGGGTAAGGTTAAGCGCACTGTCCGCAAGGGTGGCCGCCCAACTATTGGTAAGCGCTCAGACTTTAAGAAGGCTTACGTTACTTTAGTTGAAGGCCAGAGCCTGCCATTCTTCGAAGCTGTCGAAGAAGAAGTAGCTGCTGCCGACGACAAGAAGGCTGACAAGAAAGCCGCTAAGAAAGAGAAGGAGCAAAAGTAATGGCTATTAAAGCTTACAAGCCAACCACTCCTGCTCGCCGCGGTATGACCACTCTTTCGACGAGTGATATCACTACCAAGAAGCCTCTGCGCTCCCTTATTGTTGCTAAGCGCGTGCAAAACGGCCGCAACAACCAGGGTCGCATTACTACCCGCCACAAGGGTGGTGGTGTACGCCGCTTCTACCGCTTGGTAGACTTCAACCTCGAAGCTGGTTTGACCGCTACCATCGAGCACATCGAATACGACCCAAACCGTTCTGCACGTATTGCACGTATCAAGGACAACAAGGGTCAGTATCACTATGTTATCGCCGCTAACGGTATGCAGGTCGGCCAGACCATTACCAGTGGCGAAGAAGCCCCAATCGAGACCGGCAACCGTTTGCCACTCAAGAACATTCCAGTTGGTAGCACTATCCACGCTATCGAACTGCAGCCAGGCCGTGGCGCTCAGATTGCCCGCTCTGCCGGCAACAGCGCGCAGCTGATGGCTAAAGAAGGCGATTACGCTCAGGTTCGCCTCCCATCGGGCGAAGTCCGTTTGGTTAACCTGAACTGTACTGCTAGCCTGGGTGTCGTCGGTAACGAACAGCACCAGAACGTTAAGATCGGTAAGGCTGGTCGTAACCGCCACAAGGGTGTACGCCCAACTGTCCGTGGTGTTGTTATGAACGCCGTAGACCACCCACACGGTGGTGGTGACGGTGGTCGTCACCGTATGGCTAAGGCTCCTCGCACCCCTTGGGGTCAGAAGACCTTGGGCTTCAAGACACGCCGCCGCAAGAACACCAGTCAGTTTATTGTAAGAAGCCGTCACGCGGCCAAGAGAAAGTAAGGTAGGTAGGATATGAGTCGTTCACTGAAAAAGGGACCATTTATCGACCCTAAGCTTGCCAAGAAAGTAGAGCGCTTGGGCAACGAAGATCGTACGATCGTCAAGACCTGGGCTCGTGCAAGCGTTATTGCTCCTGAGTTCGTTGGTCGCACCTTCGCGGTACACAATGGCAAGGTCCACGTTCCAGTATTCGTTACCGAGAACATGGTCGGTCACAAGCTTGGTGAATTTTCACCAACCCGCAAATTCCGTTCACACGGTGGTAAGTTAGCTAAGGGTAAGAAGTAGGTAAGTCATGGCAGTTAAAGCAATCGCAAAGGGAGTACGCCTCAGCCCACGTAAAGTGGCAGTAGTTGCTGCTTTGGTTCGCGGCCGCACTGTTAGTGACGCCGTAACTATCCTTGAACACACCCCACGCCGTTCAGCATTGGCTGTTAAGAAGGTTATCGAGAGTGCTGCTGCAAACGCTGAGCACAACCACAACCTTAAGCCAGGCACATTGAACATTGTAGAAATTAGCGTAACCTCTGGCCCACGCCTTAAGCGTTACCGTCCAGCCGCACATGGCCGTGCTTTGCCCTTCCAGCGCCGCACTAGCCACATCCGTGTTGTTGTTGATGGCGAAGAGCGTGTAGCCAAGAAGGCTGCCGCCCAAGCCAACAAGAGCACCGGGAAGGAGGCTAAGTAATATGGGTCAAAAAGTAAATCCAACTAGCATGCG
>CBJLZK010000160.1:0-2918 GCA_966427515.1 uncultured bacterium
CCTTACGCTATGCTGCTTTACCAGGTAGAAGGCAATAAGCTCACACTTTACAGTGATAATGCCGGTAATTTGTTACTTAATAATCAAGCCTTACCGATAGCTACAGGTGGCCGTAAGGCAGTATTCCAGGCCATGCTTACTCCTGGGCGGCAGTACTATGTATCACTAAATGGCAACATCACATCACTAAAAACCAACGGCATACAGCGCATTGGCATTGGTAAGCAGGGTGATACTTTTGAGTTATTGACAGCAGCCGGCAACGACCTTATACCCGACGGCTCCTTTGAACACGGCCTATGGTCGCAACGGGTTACTGACTGCAACAACTACGACAGCAGCCCGCAAATCAGTATGCAGCGCACCACCCAGACTGCGAGCAACGGCAAAGCCTCACTTGAGCTTTCTGCACTCCATCATGATGCCTGCACTAGCACTGATGTTAAGCTGGATGCCAACAGCCAGTACCTCCTGAGCTATGACTACCAAAGTCCGAACGCCCAAACTGCCAGCTTCTTTTTGTCGTATTCCAAGGATGACCTTGATTACGCCAAAGGCTTCCGGGCAATAAACGACAACAAATGGCACAACATGAGCCAGTTGATCACCGCGCCAGACCAACCGGGCCAATCACGGCTTTTTCTGTACGCCCTAGAAGGTGATGGCACCACAGCAACCATAAACCACTACGACAACGTCTCGCTCGTCAAAATGCAAAAGGTGTTTAGCGGCCAATTGCCAACCTCGGCAAATCCCTATAAAGAGATAAACCTGCCATCTGGCAGCCAGCAACAGTTCACCTACAGCGACAGCAGTTACCAGTATCAGAATTTGATTGCCGACCCTTCATTTGAACGGGGTGCTTGGCAAAAGAAGGTTACAGACTGCAACAACTATGACGGGGCACCAAAAATCAGCATGTCTATAGACCAAACCCAAGCCAGCGACGGCAAACAATCAGTGGCGCTCACTGCTAGCCACCATGACGCCTGCACGCGCACCAGTGTCGATGTGGCCGAAAATACTGATTACCTGCTGTCATTCGACTACAAAACTAATGGTGCTAAATATTTTGGCTACGCTGCCAGCTTTGACGACCCAAATACCACGGTTAGCCGCACGCAACTAACCGCTAATAAAACCAAAGGTTGGACGCATGTGAGCTATAAAGTACACACACCCGCACACGCTGGCACTATGACGCTATACCTGTACGCCTTTGAAGGACAAAGCCGTGCAAACACAGTTCACTACGATGATATCAATCTAGCCCGACTGCCAGATTTTAGTGATCGTTTTTACGCAGTCCAACAGCCAGAGCAACAGCTTGTCGCTCCAAAATCAACGACATTTAGCGGCAAAAATTCTTTTGCCCAAAGCATCCAAGTCAAAGGTGCCACCACGCCATTCTTCCTGGCTCTTAGCGAAACATATCATCCTAAATGGCGGTTGGAACTTAATAACCAGGCCGTCAACGGTCTAAACCGTTGGGCGCCGCAGGTAGCTGGGACCACGGCCAAAGACCACTTTGTAATGAGCAACTACGGCAACGGCTGGCTCATTGATCCTACCACCTTATGCAAGCAGGGAAGCACACTGCGCAGTGGTTGCACGCAAAATAGCGATGGCTCTTACAACCTAAGCTTAACTGCCGAGTTTGTACCCCAACGCTGGTTCACTGTTGCAGCACTGATTAGTTGGTCGGCAATTATCGGGAGTGTCATATACTTAACAGCCAACCGGGGCCGGATGGTGCCAACATACCAGCTATCAGCCAAAAAGTGGCACTTAGTACGGAGGCAAAAATAACCATGCGATCATTCCTGCAAACCTATGCCCCTTATTTGGTTTTGAGTCTTAGCATCATGCTGCCATTATTCCTGCCAGGCTTCGTGCTGACACTCGATCTGGTCTTTACTCCGCACCTGCGAGCGCCCGCAAGCCTTAGCAATGACTGGCTATGGCAAAACTTACTTCATTACCTCAATGCTATCGTGCCAAGCCAGCTAATCGAAAAAACTATCCTGACAGCTATCCCACTCTTGGCAGGAATTGGCATGCACCAATTGTTGTATTACCTCAAGAAAGACAATGGCCCAGCAGAGCCGGGCTGGTATTGGGCCCGTTACGTCGGTGGCATCCTTTATGCCATTAATCCTTTTACGTACTCCAGATTTATGGCCGGGCAGTATGAGGTCTTATTGGGGTATGCCCTCATGCCATTTTTTGTGCGGCTAACACTGCATTTTTTGGATAAGCCCGCCAGGAACAGCATGTCCAAAATGCTCGCGGTCACCCTAGTGATAAGTATTATTTCGATACACGCCATTGGCGAGATGGCCCTTATAAGTCTCGTGCTTTTTGGCTGGGCAACCCTACGGCCAGGGCCATCACAACTAAAAAGCGCATACCTTAGGTGGGGTTTGCTGGCAGTTACATTGTTTGTAATCTTGAGTAGCTACTGGCTAGTACCTTTGGTGCTAGGCAAGGGGAGCACCGCCAGTACTATTAACCAATTTAACGGCGCCGACGCAGCTACCTTTGCTACCGCTGGTGGAGGCAAGCTGTTCCAGCTTAGTAATATCCTTAAGTTACAGGGGTTTTGGGCTGAGCCACGCGGCCTCTATCGCCTGCCTCAAGACCAGCTAGCAGGGTGGGGAACGCTGCGGCTCATTATTTGGATTCTGATAATATGGGGCGCCATAGCTGCCTGGAAACAGCGCCGCGGCCTGACTACTGCGCTGGATGTTATTGGCCTTATTAGTATTGTTTTTGCGCTCGGGATACCACAGCAGGCACTAACACACCTCGGCTACCGCGAGCCCCAAAAATTCGTGGGGCTGTTGGCCTTGGTCTTTAGTCTTTTTATTGCTTACGGTGCAGCACAACTTCTCCACCGCGTCCAACAAACCGCCACA
>CBJLZK010000161.1:0-2880 GCA_966427515.1 uncultured bacterium
CCTTGGTTTTGGTCACGCAAGGCTAGCACCAGTTTGCTCATGGTAATGAGCTGCTTAATGACCGGCGCTTCCAGGATATTCTCGCGTTTTTCGTAGCGCATAGGTACTTCCAGTTCGGCCAGGTACGATACCAATGGTTCCAGCTGGCGGTGCTTGGGCGCGAGCACGGCGATTTCGCTGGGTTTGGTGCCGTTATCGATGAGCTGTTTAATCTGTTTGGCCATCCAGTCATACTGGGCGACGTCGCTTAGGAATTCCCTGCGCTCCAGGTCGGCACGTTCTGGGAGTTTGCCGTTGGCTGGCGTGAGTTCCTTGCTCATGCCGTCAAAATGCTGGGTAAGGCTGGCCTCTATTTGGCTGGCGACGTTGCGGGCTGTGCGCAAGATGTCGGCGCTACTACGGTAGTTATCGGTAAGGTTAATGACCTCTACGTCACGATACATGTGGTAAAAATCGAGCATGTTGGAATATTGGGCGCCCTGGAAAGCATAGATAGCCTGGTCGTCGTCACCTACGGCGAGGACGTTTGGCCTGCCCTCACTAACAGGGTTGTCGCTAAGCAGCTGCACAAGCTTGAGCTGGGCGGCGTTGGTATCCTGGAACTCGTCGAGCAAGATGTATAAGTACTGCTCTTGTAGGCTGTAACGGAGGTCTGGGTTGGCCTCGAGGGCTTCGATGGCGCGGATAATCATGTCGTCGAAGTCGTACCAGCCATGCTGTGCTAGCGCCTCTTGGTATTGCTCGAACACGCTTGCTAGCGATTCGATACGCCGGTTTTCGAGCATGCCGCTAAAGATAAACTGGTTGTCGCCATTTTTAGCGAGCCATTTGTTTTTCCATGCGGTCAGGGGTTGGGAGCTGCCCTGTTCTTCGGCGTCAGCGAGGGCCTGGGCGAATTCGATAGTGGCGATCCCGCCCAAGGAACCGAAATGGCTGTGTGCTGGAGCCTCGGGTACTAATTTCTGCAGGGCTGTCAGAAGCGGCGCAAACAGTTGGATGGCCTTGTCGGACTTGGTGGGCATCCGGCTCAGATCGCCCAAGATGGTTTGGACTTCGCTGGTGGCAAAAATAACAAAGGTATTGTTTGCGGTGGCAATGGCCCGCAGGTCTTCAGCGGTTAGCAGTGCCCGCTTGACTTCACTGATCGTGCCAATCAAGTCACCAAGGTGATGGCGTACTTGTTTAAGCGGGTTTGTGTAGCTAAGCTTTTCGACAATGTCGCGCAAAACCTGGCGCTTGGCTAGTTCGTCTACCGGGGACTGCAATCTGGTTTCGGCAAATACCTCTGGAAAACGGCGGATCAGATCGGCACCAAACGAGTGGTACGTGCCAATGTTGACGTTGTAGGCGTCCTGTCCAATAAAGCGTGTTAAGCGCTGGCGCATATTTTCGGCGCCGCTTTCGGTAAAGGTCAGACAGAGGATGTTCTGGGGTAAGGTATCGGTTTCTTGCAGGATTCTAGCGACCCGCACACTTAAGAGCTGGGTTTTACCAGTGCCTGGCCCGGCAATAACTAACACGGGTCCGTCAATGGTTTTGACGGCCTTGGCTTGGGCTGCGTTGAGCCCCTTAAGCGCCTCCTGGTATCCTGCCATGTATGTCTATTGTACCGTAGCGTTAGCTACAGGGGTAGTGCCGGATTAGTGCATAGCGTGCTTGGCGCACTCGGGGCAATCTTCTTCGGTCTCGAATTCGGTCATCCACTGTTCGCCTGCTTTCCACCATGGTTCGTAATCCTTAAAGCCGCGCAAGTCAGCTAGGCTGCGAAGTACCCACCCGAACCAACCGTAGAACTGCTTTTTGCCCCATAACACCGCGGCCCAACCTGGCCCGACAGGGATAACATAGATAGGCTCCTTGGGCTTGTAGCGGTCCATCAGCAAGCCTTTGGCTTGGCGGTTAAGGTTGCGGCCAACAAATGTGCCGTCGTACAGTGCAGTTTGGGCCATGCCGCTGAATTTGGTATCGGCGTTATCGCCTATGACGTAGATGTCTGGTTCGGCCTGTAGGTATTCGTCAACGACAACCTTGCCACGTTCGTTTAGTTTAAAGTTGTTTTCGCGGAAGAACGGATGGTTGGTAACGCCAGCTGTCCAAACCACAGTGTGGCTTTGGATGGGCTTGCCGTCCACCATTAGCATGTCGGCAGTTTCGCCGCCTACCATTTTGCCTAGGTATAATTTGACGCCTAACCGGCGCAAGCGTTTGGCAATAGCCCGTGACATAGCCTTGGGCATACGCGATAGCAGCTGAGGTGCAGCCTCTACAAGGTCGACGTGAATGGCGCGGTGCTGGATGCCATGGGCCTTGGCCACAGCGGTCATGTAGCCCTTAAGTGAGCCGGCTAGCTCGATCCCAGTCGGGCCACCACCTACGATGACATAATTAAGATCTGGTGCCTTAAGGTCGGTTAATTGGCTGTGCAAATGATTTTTAAACTTACGGGCGGCTTCGGGGGTCTTGATGTTATAGGCGTAGTCGGCGATCCCCTGGATGCCAAAGTAATTAAGTACCGATCCAAGGGCTACGATCAGGACGTCAAAGTGATATGTCTGCCCGTCTTCGGTTGTGATAACCTTCTTTTTACGGTCAAGGGTCTTAGCGACACCTTCTTTAAAGGTAATTTTTTTGCCTTCCAGGATGCTGTTTATAGCTAGGCTGGATTCAGCCGAAGCCCCGCCAGTGGCGGTGTGGTACAGCGTTGGAAAGAATTGAAAAATGGGCTTATCAGACAATAGCGTAATGTCGTGATGGTTGCCCTTGGACAGTTCTAGGGCAGCTTTGATGCCGCCGAAGCCCCCGCCCACGATTAGGACACGAGTTTTTTGATTCACCATGCTTATGATTATACAGTGCCTTTTTAAGAGAAACCACCAGCTA
>CBJLZK010000162.1:0-2812 GCA_966427515.1 uncultured bacterium
GTCGGCCTCGGCAGTGGCAATATCGGCGCAGTCACCACTGGCAGATGCCAAACTTGCTTGGCCTAACGCGGGCGGAGCCGCTATCGGTAGTGTGGCAGACGGCCTGCTGGCCCGCTCGTCCAACGACGAACAACTGCGCCCTACTGCCAGTATGGCCAAGGTAATTGCTGCGCTGGCTATCTTGCAAAAACAAGCGCTTGACTCCGACCAGGGCGGCCCAACCTACACCATTACTGCCAGGGATGTCGCCGACTACCAGGCGTATGTTTCCAAGGGTGGCTCGGTGCTGCCAGTATACCAAGGCATGCGATTGACCGAATACCAGGCTTTGCAGGCGATGTTGCTTCCTTCTGCTAATAATATTGCCGACATGCTGACAGAACGGGTTTTTGGTTCGGCTAGCGCCTACCAGGCATACGCGCAAAACATGCTGCACAAGATGGGATTAAACCGCACGATCGTGGCTGACGCCAGTGGTTTTAGCTCGTCGACAGTAAGTACGCCATCCGAAATGGTCATGATTGGCATCGCCGCTCTTAAGATCCCTGTTATTGCCGAGATCGTGGCAGCGCCGCAGGCGCAACTACCTGGCGCGGGCACTGTTACTAACACCAATAAGCTATTAGGCACTGATGGCGTCGTTGGTATCAAGACCGGCACTACAGACAGCGCTGGTAATTGCCTGCTGTTTGCGGCTAATTACACCGCTACCGATGGCCACCAAGAGACTATCGTAGGCGTGATTATGGGCGACACAGATTCTGCAAGTTTGTATGCAGATAGCCAAACGCTACTAGTATCTGTTAGGCAGAGCCTTGGGCTAGTGGCAGGCCAGCCGTCTGCCAATGCCACCGTTGCACCATCCCCAGAACAGAGGCAAAGCCTATTTTCTAGGGACCAGTAGTGCCCCAAGTTGCTGTGTTCAGGACGTCCAATAGGGCTTGTGATGGTTCAAGTTGCGGCGTGTCAGTTGCCCGTCGATAGTAGACGCAGATATGTTCGCTCTCCACGCACCATACCAAACTAGTACCTGTGTAGCCGCTGTCTAGATAGCGTGCCGAGTAGCTTGGCGTCTTACCGCCGATGGTTACGGCTGGAGCTGTATCGACAACTTGTTGTGAGCCCACGGCACATGAGTCTATCGAGGTCGTACACCAGCTCATATTAATGACCTGTATAAAGGCGTTGACCATTGGTGGAGGTGTCGTGGTGCAGTTCGTGCAGCTGGCGGCATTTGTTGTGTCGTCGGCACTCAGGTCTTGGCCAGGGCCACTTGCACCGTAGTCTGCGTTAATCCAGCGACTGTCGTATGACGTTGTTAGATTCCCGACGGTCAAGACTTTGGCTGCAGGCTTGTTAAGATATGCTACGTACTTTTCGATGGCAGCAATCGTGTCTTCGCGTATGCCATTGCTGGCGTCTTGGATCAACTGGCCATGCTCGCAGTTTGCGGTACTGTAGCTTATAGAGCCGAGGATACCAAACGTGAGATAGTTTTTTTGACAAGTGACTGTCGTGCTGCCCCCACCCTTATTCGCATCAATCGTGTACGCTTCGTTTGCTGAATTTACGGGTACCAGTGTGTCGTCGTACGGATTTTCCCGGTTAATCTCTTGGCCTTGCTGGTTGTAATATACCTTGGTTACATCACCAGCACTGGTGTGCACGATGGTTTGGGATGGGAATGGTGGCAAAGCAGTTAATTCTGGTGAACCTGGCACGAACCATTTACACATAGGGACCATGGCGACGCCGCACCATGCCGATACATTAGCGCCAGCGTGTGGCGTCCCAATAGTAACTACCTGGCCAACCTCGTCAGCGACACTGTGCTGCCCAACCGTACGGCTAAGCGCGTCGCGAGCCATTAGCCCGCCCATCGAGTAGCCGACGACAATGACTTTGCCTTTGCCACCATTGTGCTGTGATATCTGTGCGACACAGTCAATCGTTTTAGCAAGCCTTGGGCCGTTTTGCGGATCAGTGACCCAGTTGCTCCAGTTGTAATCAAACCGGTGAGCCACTGCGACGCCAGGGATATTATTTACCCTGCCTGCAAAACTCGATGTGTCACTTATCGAGCCCCATGCTGTGGCATTGCCAAAGAGTCCATGGACCATAACTACAGGAACTTCGGTGCCTATGTTTTGGTTATCGAGCCGTGGCACGCTAGAGTCGCAATATGCCGGATTTCCATTTGCGGCAAACGCGTGGTTTGGTATGGCAACCACTGCCAAAACAACTACAGAACACATAGCCGCAAGCCATGTTAGTTTGCTGACGAGCTTCACAATATACCCTCCTATTGTAATAGTCCGATTATTGCAGAATTAGCAAGCTGATGTCAATTTGATAACGTTTGCAGACGCGTCTACCCCGCTAATAGAAAAGAGCCATTCACGGTATAATGCAAGCATACCGATGGACATTACGATTCTTATTCATTCATCCAAGACAATGCGCTCGCCACACCGGACGGCGCCTGCAACCACGCCGTCGCTTATTAACAAAATCACACTATTGGCTGCGTATCTGCAAACCTTATCCCCTGACCAGTTGCGTAAAATTATGGGCATCTCCGACGGGCTTGCTGCAAAAGTCCACGCTACCTACGCTGCCTGGAATGCCGAACCAGGCCAGCAGTTTTTGGCACTGGACAGTTTTGTGGGCGATATCTACAGCGGCTTGCGTGCCAGTTCGCTCAGCCAGGCAGACCGTGACTATGCCCAGCAGCACTTGCGCATTTTGTCGGGTCTGTATGGCATACTGCTGCCCTATGACGGTGTACGCCCCTACCGTTTAGAGATGGGCT
>CBJLZK010000163.1:0-2811 GCA_966427515.1 uncultured bacterium
ACTCACCAGTAATATCAGCAAGACCCTGCCGCCAATCTCGTACACCTTGCGAGGATGCAAGACACTGCTCTAGCGTTGGAGCAAAGCAAACACGTGGTATCTTTAGATCTTCCTTTGGGTCGGCGGAGAGTGGGATTCTGGGAATCCACACGATTTGAGATCCATGATTTTTATCAGTCACGTGATACCAAGTCATTTATCCTCCGCTTACTGTTCTATTAGAACTTTAGACACAGAACAACAGTCTACAAGCTTGTCATATACGTCGGGCATGACGTTAATGCAACCATTTGTTATAAATCGCCGATCTTCTGCTGACCCCTGCGTAAGGCGCCATAGTCTATGCTGCTTCGGTTGCAGTAGCCAAACACGGTGAATAGCATACACACCATCTGAGTCCTCAGCAAAGGCTAAAACTGAACCACCGTATCCAGGCAATTCAGTTTTTCTTAGCTGCAACTGAAATTGCCCCTCAACAGTTTTTGGGCCAACCAAGGCAGGGTAGCAATGGTTGGCCCAGCAGATCACGGCAGTCGCTAGATGCACGATTACCGTCGACATGGCTTATTGGTGGATTTTAGTCAGTGAGACAGGATTTTCTACATGTGGCTGTGTAAGGATAGTGCCCATGTCACATGGGACAATCTGAACAGTCGTTACCATCTGTTGGATAGACCCAGAGCCGCCCATACCACCCTGGCCCCAACCGCCCTCGGAACCGCCCGCACCCACTGCAATGTTACGTGCACCTGAAAGGCCAACAATCGCAGTGAACATTACAACTTGTGAGCCATACCGGTGGAAACCTTCACCGCGTGCGTCATTAATGAGGGGTACATCGTGATACGTCTCATTTCCGTTTGAGTCAAGGACCGGTTCAATCTGATCGTCGTGACCCTGATCAAACTTCGAGTTCAGAACTAAGCCGAAGTATGTGCCTTGAACTCGACGCTCTGTTTTTTGCATCAGGGGACCGCACGAGAGTGTTTCCTTCACGATGTTACCAACTGCGAGTTGGCTCGCAGGCGTAGGAGGCACAACGGGAGGAATGTAGATTGCCTTATAGGTACTGTGCGTTGATGCATCGACACTCGTGTTGCCCGTACCGATGTTCTGACCGTTTTGCGACGAAGAACCTGAGGTTGTAAGAGCATTTTGGTTGCCTCCCTTCAGAGTAGAGGATTGACCTTGCGTGTTGTTTGCTGACTGGCCTTGGGCCTGACCGTTAGAGTTCTTGTTGGAGGAACTCTGGCCTTGAGTGTTTGTGCCCGTATTAGACTGCTGCTGCCCCTGTCCATTAGTATTTTTGTTTGAGGAGCTTTGACCCTGGGCAGTCAAATTGTTCGAGCCATTGCCATTGCCATTGTTGTTGGCTGCGGCGCCTGCGGCGGTTAGATTGTTCGAACCGTTGCCGTTGCCGTTGTTAGTTCCGTTGCCATTAGCATTAGACTGTCCACCAACACCGATACCAGTTCCTCCCTTGCCACCTTGACCGCCAGAACCGCCTTGACTAGTAATTGAACCACCTGCGTTACTGCCAATGTTGCCACTGTTCGAACCACCAGTAACGTTGCCTGACTTTGACGAATCTACGTTTCCGCCCGCAGTGTTTCCAGAGTTCTGGCCACCCTGCGTAGTAGTGTTACCGCCGTATGAATTACCGCCAAAGCTATTACCACCGTTACCGCCGTTGATAGCAGATCCGCCAAGACCGTTCATCTGATTGCCGCCAGACGATGAACTTGTGTTTCCTACAGATGAATGATTGTCATTCGTTGAATGATTACCATTCGCTTGGCTTGAATTATCAGCCGAATTAGTGCTAGTGTTAGCACCATTTGACATGTTGTTTTGTGGATTAACGCTAACCGTGTTAGTCGGATCGATCGTGTTTCCATTTGAATTAGCAGAGTTACCCTGTTGCACCGCACTCGAGGTGTTTGTCGAGTTAGACGCGTTGCTAGTTGTTGTAGGGTTGCCTACATTCTGTGTAGACTCTGAGCACGAACTTGCGTTTACATCACACGGCCCCGTAGTTTGACTAATCTGCGCATGAGTAGCAGAAGCAAACATAGTAAGAACTGCAACCGCAAAAAATTTCTGTTTCATTTTGAGTTTAAAAATAAAAGTTAGAGGTATCAGAGTTGCTAAATCAATGACGCTAAGTTTAAATCTCAGGCATGGGGCATGGAGCAAGATATTGCCAATACCCCGTTTCGAGGTAGCGACCCGTTCCAACATCACCAGAATGGCTCCAGCGCTGTACTCCAGGATTCCACTGCGCAACAACTATTCCAAAGTTATGGCCATTTATGTCGAATACTTTAAGCCAATGGTGACCAGCGCTACGAAGGTGCGTCTTAGGCGGCTGGGGTTCTGCTCCGATTTCTTTGATCATTTTTAATTCCCTTTCTTAGAAAATTTCAACGCATTATCTGCTAGAGCAAACAGCACTATTGTAGGTGTGTAAGATGATTTTTACAAACCCTGTCGCTCATCTGTTACGCCAGCAGCAATAAGGTTCATGGCAATCTCACGTTTAACCTGTTCATTCAGGTCGTTGATAGTTTGCATCTCGATAAGTGAAATGAGATCTTCGGCTAGGAGGGACATTTTCAAAACTCCGTTTCGTTAGGGTGGGATTACACTTGCCAGGGAGCGCGACCCTGGCACATGGCAATGAACATTTCTAGCTGGGCAGTCCTAGCAGCTTCAGCAGCCTCTGGGGGATAGGCAGACCCAGCAGTATTAACGGCAGTGACAGCAACATCTAGGGTATAGGCAGCGCGGTAGGCAGCGCGGTAGGCATCA
>CBJLZK010000164.1:0-2809 GCA_966427515.1 uncultured bacterium
ACATAGTAGTCTTGGGCATTTGGAATAATGGCGACTGTTGTCTGTTGTAAAGGTTTGCCAATCAGTGCGGCCAGATCAGCTGGAGCAGGGATGCGATAAGAGGCTAGGTAGAGTTTCATGTTCTCATAATAACAGCGTCAAGAGCGTATGATATAGCTATGTCCTTCCGCAAAAGTATCGACGATCTGTTACGTAAGCTCGAAAAAGACTATGCCACCCATAACCGTATCGAGGTGTCACGTGCGGCACTGCTGCATAACCTCGATCTGTTCGAAGACTTGAGCGGCTTGCCAGCCATCCCCGTACTCAAAGGTAACGCCTACGGCCATGGTATTGCCCAAGTCGCCGAGGCTCTTAAAGGGCACAAACTGCCATACATCGCCGTTGACGGCTATTTTGAAGCTCTGCGTATCCGTGAAGTCAGCAACCAGCCAGTGCTGGTAATGGGCGCGATTTTGCCCCAGAACTACCAAGGCCTCAAATACGACAACTTTGCGTTTGTAGTCCACGACGAAGCAAGCATCCGTGCGCTTGGCGCCACAGGCAAGCGTATCAAGGTACATCTAGAAGTCAATACCGGCATGAACCGCTACGGTGCCAAACCAGACGAAGTGGTGCGCCTAACCAAACTTATCTTGCAACACAAAAACATGGCGCTCGAGGGCGTCATGAGCCACCTAGCCGACAGCGACGGGGACGACCCAACCACAGTGGACGCCGCCGTCGGCCATTTTGACGCTTGCGTGAGAGCCATCCAGCAGGCGGGGGCAAACCCTACGTTATTCCATGTGGCCCAAACTGCCGGCAGCCTAAAAGCCAAATCCAAATATGCCAACGCCTTCAGGTTGGGCATCGGGCTGTACGGCATCAATCCGTTCCCACGCGACCACCGGCTCCACAACCAGCTCAAAGAGCTACAACCAGCGCTCCGGCTCGTAAGCACCATCACCAAGGTTATTGACCTGCAAAAGGGCGACAAGGTCAGCTATAACTACACCTTTACTGCACCAAAGGCTATGCGTATCGGCGTATTGCCGCTCGGCTATTACGAAGGTGTCAACCGCGCCCTAAGTAACAAGGGCGTCGTAAAGGTGGGCGATCAGTTTGCGCCAATCACTGGCCGGGTTTGCATGAACCACACCATGATTAGCCTGGATGGCGTACCGGCCAGGGTGGGGGACGAAGTGACCATATACAGTAGCAACCCCCAGGATTGTAACGCCATCGACAACATCGCTAGCGAGCACCAGCTGTTCAACTACAACTTGTTAACAGCTCTTAGCCACGACGTCCGCAGAATACTCGTAGACTAGCAGCCTAATGCGCTTCAGCTATGGCCATCAGCTCATCTGCTATGGCTTTAGATATTGGTAAGCCAAGCTTATCTTCTAGCCACATAAACTGCCCATTAGGATTAACCTCCAAAAAGACCATGCGGCCGTCAGGTTCCTCAATAAAGTCATATGCACCATAGTGGAGCCCAAGGGTACGCAAAAAGCTTATACATTTATCAGCCCATTCACGAGGGAATTCCTCGGCCTCAAACCTAACAGTTGGCTTTTCTTGGTGCACCCGCCAGTCGTCTTTTGCTTCGCTATCGGTATAAATAGCCACGCCAAAGACTGCGTCACCAACCACTGTTACGCGCCACTCTTTTTTCTTTTCGTGGTAGGGCTGCCAAATACCAGGGTAGGGCACGGCATGGTTGGGCAATGACGACTTGGGAATAACAGTAGTGGGCAACGTTTTACGCTTGTCCTTGGGATAAAGCACGGCAAGTTCGGTTAGCTTAACAATGACTTTCTCGCTCTCTAGGCTCTCGACTGACTGCCAGGCATTACTCACGACCGTCTCTGGCACGCAAAATCCATGTTCGCCAGCACGTATTAACTGTGGTAGCTTTCTACCAGCCACGGTCATCGCGTCAGCGGTGTTAAGCCAGCGGTCAGCTGGAATAAACGTAGCTACCGCTTTCATGAGCGAGGTATATTCATCCTTAAGGGATAGCCAGCGCAAAGGATCATGATGCTCGCCAAAGTAGTTAGCACGGCGATGCCAGGCTGCGTCAACAGTGGCTGGGTCAAAGGGCTGGCCATCATATTCCATGCTGAACTGCCCATTAGGTTTGACGTGCAAGGCAAAGCTACGTGAGCCGTCGGCAATGCTGTCGGGCTCAAACAATAACACCTCACAGTTTGCTTCTGCGAGGTGTTGCACTACTTTACCGTAGTTTGCAGCGTCATGCTTGCTCGATGCGACAAGTATTCGACGTCGTTTCATTACTGCCTATTCACCATCAAGGTCGCAACCGTTGCTGTGGCCCGAGCCGCATGCAGTTGCAATGTTTTGCTGGCCTAGGTCGTCGTACTCAACACCAAAGACATCAAGAACAGTTACACCAAGTGTTGCGTCAAGCTCTGCAGCCGCAGGAACTGCAGCGTAAAACTCTTGCAAATTCGGAGCTACGGTCATCAAATTTTCTACTGACACTGTGATATACCTCACTTATTTTGACTAAGCAATTAAACCCTGAAGAAACGGGTATGTCAAATACTTTTTTGCACGGTGTTATGAGTGGCTTCACGGGGGAGGTAGGTATTTGGTTTATACTACGCATATGACTCTCTATTTTTTGACAGGCAACCAAGGCAAGTTAGCCGAAGCGCAAGCCGTTATCCCAACCATCGAAGGCAAAAAGATCGACCTACCCGAAATCCAAGAGCTCGACCCGCACAAAATCATCAAGGCCAAGCTGCAAGCCGCGTTTGACCACCACCAGGGCAGCTTCACCGTAGAAGATACGTCACTG
>CBJLZK010000165.1:0-2788 GCA_966427515.1 uncultured bacterium
AGATTTCGGCTTCTAAGAAGCCAATGGTTGCAGCAACAGAATACCGTGCCGAGGGTTCAAACGAGCGCATGGTAGGTTATAACGGTGAGCTAAACGCCTCTTCAAAGAAAGATTTGTTTAATCGCCAGGCTGCCTTTATTGCTGCTGCGTCACAAGGCAAGATTGTAGCTAATGAGGTTTTCGCCTCAGCAGAGAAATTCCAAGAAGTTCGTAAGGAACTTCTGACTGCCGCCCTGAACGATAAGGAAGCTTATCGTGTACTCGGCGAACGCATGGCAGATTCGCTGTATCAAACGTGTAACCGTCAGGGTTTCGCTCGTAAGTATCTAACGAAGCTTACGCTCGAACAAGGCTCAATCCCCCGTTTCCCTGTTCGCCTGAAGAACGTCACAGCTTCGTACTCAACGTCACCGACTCAAGTACAAAGCCAAATCACGCTGGATAAGTGGCTCTTCCCGCCTGAACTGCAAATCGTTGCTCGCCCCTTCATTCCCCTGAATGATATTAACCAGTCGGGTGGCGACGTTCTGCAAGAGAAGTATGTTGAAGCTACTGAAGCTATCATGGTTTCAGAAGACCGCCTCTGGTACAACCTTGTTAACTCACTAGTTGGTGTTGACAACCCCCTCCAGATCGTGTCAGGCCAGCTTACTCCCTACACCTTTATGCAACTCCAGGTAGCTGTTACTCGCTGGGGTCTGAAGGCACCTCACGTCCTGATTGCAACTGATATCTATCAGGATATCATCGGCAACACAGAGTTCTACACTGCAATCGATCCTGTTGCACGTCACGAACTTCTGCTTACCGGTGAACTGGGCGTAATGTATGGTTGCACGATTACTTCAGATGCATATCGTTTCCCAGAGCACAAGGTTCTGAACCAAGGCGAACTGATTGTTATTTCAGACGCTCTGAACCACGGTGCAATGTCAGATCGCGGTGGCCTGCAGTCACAACCGATAGATATAGCTATTGAGAAAGTCCCGGGTAGAGGGTGGGTAATGTATGAGTCTATTGCTATGAGCGTAGCCAACAGCACCTCATTCAGCAAGGGTATTCGTATCTGATTTAGCCAATGGTAAGTAATCAGTAGTTCGATCGAGCTTCAAAGTCCGGTTCTCAGCTAAGGTTTGGGGGTTTAGCGGCCTTGGTAAGATGGTTTCCCACTCTAAAGAACAAGCCCTAATTGAGAACCGGACTAAGTATGAAGTTGTGATTGCCCCTTTTGAAGATTACAGACTCTATGTTTACTCAAAAATAAGTTTCATCGTGTGCATAAGTTTCTGGACTTTAAAAGAGAAAAAGAGGCTACTGAGTATATAAACGCCAAGCATTAAACAGAATTCAATTTAAGGAGTTTTAAATGAAATACAATCGTTCACTCGATTATATGCTTTCCGCAGCGGTTAAGCTGCATGAAGGCAAGGATGCACTGGCTGCTAAGCTGCTTATGAAGGCTACACTGTCATCGGATTTCCCTCATGCAGTACGTGTTCTGGAAGCTTCATGCAGTCAGGCTCACGCTGCTAAAACCTCAGCACAAAAGAGGGTTATGGCTGCTAAAATTAGGGCTGAGGCCGACGACGCGGAACTAGAAGGTCTTGTTGGTGATCTGGACGCCCTCGAATCCGAGCACGAAGCTGAAGAAGAAGTTATGAGCGCTATGGATGAGTGCGCAGACGAAGACGAACACTACGCTAGAGTTCGTACAAGCGCCCGCAGACGTGTCCGTTCTTCGCATGAACCAGAAGGTCTTCCCGGTGATGCACTGGACGAAGCTCTTGAAATTCAAGACGAAGAAATCAAGCGTGAAGCCTCAGCATCTGCTGCTCGTATGGCCCGCATGCTTGCGTCAATGCGCCGTAAGTAATCTCAAAAGTGTTAAACAAAAAAACTCGAAGTTTCAAGGTTAGGTTGAGGAGCAGAGAGTTCTTGGTTCGAAGCCTATACGGTTCTTAGAACTTAAACAAAACCCCTTGGGACACACAAGTTCCAAGGGGTTTTGCTCTATGTGGCTTAAGCTGCAACAGAGCACCTATGTAGTGATGGAGTTCAAATGTCTACTCCCAATGTCAATAATGCTAGCAGTCCGGGTAACCAATTCTCTAACGGACCTGGACCCCAGTCAAGTCAGATGACAATTCAGCCGATAGATATCCTGATTCGTGCCGGATTTCAACAAAGGTTTCAACAGGTTTTTGGATGCCCGTGTGCCTTTATTAACCAGAACGACAAGACAAAAATTCTAGATCGAGTTTTTGGACAGGGTAATCCACTGACCTACCCATATGCTTGGTTTACCATTCAAAACATAGCAGCTAACAATGACTCGTATAACCCACACCCGCTAGGCAGACGTGGCATCACACTAAACGTTAGTTCAAATCAAACAATTAACACGGTTAGGGTAATGCCAGTTAATTTCGACCTGGAAGTTAACTATGTCACTAACGCTATGGAAGGGCGTGGCTCTGTTACTAGGTTTGCCTCTCGCTGGTTGTTAGCTCGTCGATTCGGGTATTTAAAAACCTCTGTTGACTACGGTAACTTGCAATTCGGCATTCACGTTACCCTGGACGAAAACATTCCCATACCACTGCGTGAGAACATAACAGAGCAAGAAACAAAATACGACATTGTGGTACACGCCATGATTCACGGGTACATATCCGAACCTATGCTTGGTACGCAGGGAAAAGTTAACAAGATAAACTTAAATCAGGGCATAAAACTAGCGAATGGTCAAGTCGTCAGCATGCCTTCCACAGATGGAAAAGGAACCTGG
>CBJLZK010000166.1:0-2775 GCA_966427515.1 uncultured bacterium
AGCTGGAGTGGGCATAGGAGATGGTGCTGGAGTTGGAGTCGGGCTTGGGCTAGGTGTAGGCATGGCAACACCTGTTGGGGCTGCAGCACTGTCGGCGGGGCCAAGTAATTCCTGGGCTGCTTTAACGATGTCTTCCAGGGTTACCTGGGACTTAACTAGGTAGCGGTCGGCGCCGAGTGAGTCGGCACGGGTTTTGTCTTCGGCTTGGCCGAGTGCTGTCAGCATGATCACTTTAACGTCTTTAAGACCGTCGGTATTACGCAGAATATCGAGCATCTCAAAGCCACTAATGCGCGGCATCATGACGTCCGAAATAACCAGGTCGGGCTTTTCTTTTTTGGCGACGACTAAGGCCTCTTCGCCGTCCATGGCCGACACAATGGTGTAGCCTTCTGCCTGCAATCGAGCCTCATAAATTTCCCGCAAGTTATTGTCATCTTCAACTAGCAGAATCTTCGCCATTTTGTTATTTGGTCCTTGTTATTATCTTGTCAAGCTTATGTTTACCTTAATTGTATCATGAATTCGTAGGTGTCGACGGATTAACTGCAGCAGGGGTCGCAGGCGCTGCCGCTGCTGGGCTAGCAGCGGCAGTCTTGCTGGCCTCAGCGGCTTGCATTTCGGCGGCACGCTGGCTGGTAAGGCGTGGCAAGTTAATAAAGAACGTGCTTCCCTTACCCACGGCGCTTTCGACCCAAATCCGGCCGTGGTAGAGCTCGACGATCTTGCGGCAAATGAATAGCCCCAGGCCAGTACCACCAATGGTGCGGGTGGCAGAGTTGTCGACACGGTAGAACTTTTGGAACAAGTGTGGAATATCTTCGGCGGGAATACCTGCACCGGTGTCGCGGATGTAAATTTGGACGACCTCGGTGTTGCCGGTCAGACCGATGGATATCTTACCGCTGTCGGTGTATTTGCAGGCGTTGTCAAAGAGGTTGGTCACAACTTCGCGCATGCGGTCCGGGTCGACGTTGACGTAATACAGCGGTTTGATAAGCCGCTGGGCGGTAGCATCCTTAGTGGTAGCGTCAATGGTGTCGTCGGCACCACCAATTACAAATTCGGCTAACAAGCCTTTCTTTTCGGCGGCAAACTTAAGGTCGTCGGTGAGCTGTTGCATAAAGGCGCCCATCTCTACTACGGATGGATGGCTGGTAAGGCGGCCATCCTCTGCCTTGGAGGACGTCAGCAAGTCCTGGAAGAGCTTGCCAAGGTGCTGGGTGCTGGCGTGGGCTTTGTCTAGGTAGCTGCGGGCGCGGCTGTCGATGGTACTCACCTTCTCGTTTAGGGCGAGGGCTAGGTAGCCTTCGATGGCTGCTACCGGTGTGCGCATTTCGTGGCTGGCAGTACTAATAAACTCGGCGCGCTGCTTTTCGGCGGCCCGTTCTTCGCTAATGTCACGCATCACAGCCACGGCGCCAATAAAGGTGTTCTCGCCTGGGATAATGACTGGCGAGACCACCAGGGAGATAATCATTTTCTTCCCTTGCCGGCCAGATAGTTGCAGGGCCTGGCTAATACGCTGCTGGTCCTTGAGGATTTGGAAGAACGGATTTTCGTCGTCTGGCACATCAGAGCCGTCTTCGTGCTGGATCTTGACTACCAACTGGGCATCCACCCCTGTCGCCTCGCCTTCTGGCCATTCGGTCATGGCTGATGCTGCGGGGTTGATCAGGGTGATCTTGCCTTCGGTGTTGATCATGATAATACCGTCGGCGATGGACTGGATCATGATTTCGGATTGTTGCTGGTTGGTCCGCAGCATACCAGAAAGCTGGTTGAGCTTTTGGGCGTCTGCGCTTACAAACTTAGTCTTCCAAAAGAAATAACCAGCAGCCGCCAAGACAACAGCCACGCCTGCCAGGACCATCGAGGGTTGGCTTAGTTTTTCGATATCGTAATGGCTTTGCAGGCTCACGTATACCCAGCTTACAAACACCGAGCTGAGCAGCATCGGGATGCCGTACATGCCATTCATAAAGACAGAAAGACCCCACAGGCCTACATATATGTAAGCGTCTGTACTCGGATCGGTAATAGTGAGGCCATTTAATAAGGTAATAGCGAACAACATGCTCCCAATGAGCAACGCAAACGGCTGCCCGAAACGCGCGATAAACCAATACACCGACACTAAATATAGGAGTGATGCGCCAGCTGCAACCGCTAGGTCGCCGTCAAGATGGAGCGGCTGCAAGGTGTGGGCAAGGCTTGGCACATACTGCGAAGCCAGGTAAGCCGCGACAAGTGCGAGGCTGGCCAACACCATGACCGCCCAATAAAGGCGATACCAGACACGGGAAACCTGATACTGAAAATAGTCCAATGCCATTTGCATACAGTTTACCGCTTATGCTTGTCGGCAGCAACCTGATAGTTGCGGATTTGTATCTGTTATGGTACTATCTACAGGTTGTTCGCAACTGGGCTATGGCATCGCGTCCAGCCAAGCTACGGCCCCTTCGTCTAGTGGTCCAGGACGTCAGGTTCTCATCCTGAAGATCGCGGGTTCGACTCCCGCAGGGGTCACCAAGTAAAAAGCTCATCTGCAAGGATGGGCTTTTTACTTGGTTGGTTCTTGTAAGAACCGAACCTGCGAAGCGGGTTTCGATAGCAAGGAGCACGCACAGGTGCTTGCACCGAGCATGCGACGCAGATATATGCGCGAAGGCGCTATACTCCCGCAGGGGTCACCAAAGAGTAAAAAGATGGCCTACTTCCCCGCCAGCGGATTACCCTTGCCAACTTTATCGTCACGTGGCTACTTTGGCG
>CBJLZK010000167.1:0-2630 GCA_966427515.1 uncultured bacterium
AGTCCAAAAAGTGGCGGATCAATATGGCTGGGACGTGCCGGCATTGCTGGCGCCTGGCTATAAAGCCTTCAGGAAATATCTAGCTGGCGAAATTACAATTGAAGAGGCAAAAACATTATTTGTTCGCAACGATTCGCAACTGGCCAAGCGTCAACGTACATGGTTCAAACGCGATTCAAATATTCACTGGATCTGTAAAAAGGAAGAAGCCGTAGACTTATTGACAACATTCTTGAACAAAGTATATACTGCTAGTTAAGTAAGTTTGCTACAATAAAGACATGATTGAGCAATTGTTTGGATCAAAGACGAGGGTTAAACTGTTACAGCTATTTTATAGTAATCCGAACAGATCATTTTATGTACGCGAAATTACACGCAAGATTGATGAACAAATCAATTCGGTGCGTCGTGAGCTCGCCAACTTATTGAATGTCGGCATAATTGTCTCTGACAATACCAACAACCGCTTATATTACGAAGTGAACCAGTCATATGAGTTCTATGAACCACTGCTAGCGATTTTTGGGCAAGGTGGTACTGGTGGTAAAGCACCTGCAGTTGCTACTAAGGTCAAAAAGGTTGCAGCCACCCCCGAAGAGGAGAAATTTAAGGCACTTGGTAATCTAGAGGTAGTTTTGTACACTGGCCAATTCACCCGTGATGAGACTAGTGGCATTGATATATTGATTGTCGGCGATGTTAATCACAATGCGGTCCAGAAATTTGTTTCTGAGCTCGAAGCCCAAGAAAACAAAGAGATCCGCTACACAGTGATGCCGCTGTCTGAATTTAATTATCGGCGACAAATTAAAGATCGTTTTATCACTACGGTTATTGACTCAAAGAAGCAGGTCGTAGTTGATAAAGGCGGGATACTGTAAGTCCGACCTAAGGAGGGAATAATGGATATACAATTTTACGGAGCTAACTGTTTAGTGCTCACAACCAAGCAGGCACGCATTGTTATTGATGATAATCTGGCGGAGCTGGGCGCTAAGTCTGTGGCCAAGGCAGGGGACATCGCCTTGTTCACTGGCACTCATGGTACACCAGCCACGGCACCAAAGATTGTCATTGACCAGCCTGGCGAGTATGAAGTCTCCGGTGTCTCGATTTATGGCATTGAGGCCCGCGCACACATGGATGAGGAAGGCAAAAAAACGGCAACCATGTATAAGCTGCTTATTGATGACCTCAAAATCTTGATCACTGGCCATGTTTATCCCGAGCTGTCTGATGACCAGCTCGAAACTATCGGTATGGTTGATTTGATGATCGTCCCAGTTGGCGGCAATGGCTACACCCTTGACGGTGTTGGTGCATTGAAGCTTATTAAGGATGTCGAGCCAAAGCTGGTCGTGCCTACACATTACGAAGAAAAAGGCCTGAACTATCCTATGCCTCAGCAGCCACTCGATGTTGCGCTCAAGGCATTGGCTATGGAGCCCAAGGAAACCACGACTAAGCTTAAACTTAAGTCTGCAGACTTAACTGACACTACTCAGCTTGTTGTCCTGGAAAAGGCGTAGGGGGCGGTAGCCTTACAAATAAAAACACCCTCGTGATGAGGGTGTTTTTGAATTGTTGCCAATTCTGGGTTATTTGGCTGTGGTCAGCAGACCCTTCTTTTTAAGGGTGCGGATAGCTTGAGTACTGATCTTCAGCTTAACTTTCTTGCCATCAACAATGACTGTCTTCTTCTGCAAGTTTGGTTCCCATACCTTCTTGGTGTGGCGCTGAGAGAAGCTGACGTTGTTACCGAACTGCTTACCTTTGCCGGTGATTTCACACTTACGCATTAATTTATCCTTCCGTTCAGGGGTATATTTTATCTGTTTTCACCTCTGATGTCAATAAACTGTAAGGTGATTAATAACTGCTGCTGGTATACTAGAGAGGTATGCTTTCAAGTTTAGACTACAGCGAGATTCCTTATGTTATCAGCGCCTTGCTTTTGTCGCTTGGCTTTCACGAGGCCATGCACGCATTTGTGGCCCACAAACTGGGGGATCAAACGGCCCTTGAACAGGGAAGATTAACCTTAAACCCGCTTAAACACGTAGATGTAATCACAACAGTCCTTTTACCGCTTTTTATGATGCTGCTGCACTGGCCGCCAATCCTAGTCGCCAAACCGGTACCGCTCGATCTACGACAGCTACGTTACGAGGAATTTGGTAGTGCCATTGTTGCTTTGGCTGGCCCGTTTACTAACCTTGGCCTGGCAATTATCGCTGCTCTTTTGGTACGTACAGGGATTGTGGGTGATAGTGGTGCATTGCCGCATTTTGTGGCGATTTTCTTACTGGTAAATATCAGTCTATTCGTATTCAATATGATCCCAATCCCCCCACTTGATGGGTCCCGTCTGCTATATGCCTTTGCGCCGGACCCGTTAAGGCGGCTGATGGAGCAAATGGAACAGATGGGCTTCTTTCTACTCCTTGCGAGTTTTGTAGCCTTGTCGTCAGTTATATCGCCAATTCTTATAAATTTGAACTCCGATATTTTGCGTCTCTTACTCCTTTAGTTCTTGAGTCCCAAGGGGTATAATATGTCTTGGCTGGGTTTGCCGAGCGAATGATTATCTGAATATTTTTTCGCTATGGGAGCTCAATATTTGTAGA
>CBJLZK010000168.1:0-2570 GCA_966427515.1 uncultured bacterium
CCACGGGTGCTAACGTCAAGGCTCTACACGGCGCCAATTATATGAAGGGTGAGGTTCCTGTTCCGTTTAGTAATAGCGAACAGCCGATACCCGGTAGTCTAACTGATCTGCACCTACAATTATTTGCCGCGTTAAGCGAGCAGGACGAAATAGCTACAGGTAAAATGGTGCACACGATGGACCTTATAGACCCATTTGGCTATGCCGACCCTGCCGTAATGGCAACGCGTGGATTGACCTACTTGCAGTCCGAGGCAAGCTCTGACTACCGTGAAACCCGTGAAATGGACCCAGAAGCTGCAGAGAACAATGCACATACAGTCCAGTCCCTTAGGGACCAAATCGCACTAGCCAAAATGGCTGAAATGATGGAATAAATCCTATCAAAGAATATAAAAAGAGCGGCGCGTAATGGCCGCTCTTTTTATTGCTATCGGACTTTTTAGAGTTCGTTGCTAGCAACAGTGATGGATGGGCCCATCGTGGTAGTTACGTGGATGCCCTTAACGTATGTACCCTTTACTGAGGCTGGTTTGTTGTTCTTGATGCTGGCAAACAGAGCACGAGCGTTTTCTTCGAGCTTGTCCTTACCAAAGCTAACCTTACCAATACCAACGTGTACGATACCAGTGCTGTCAACACGGTACTCAACACGGCCAGCCTTAGCTTCGGCAACTGCCTTACCAAGGTCGGTGGTAACAGTACCACTCTTAGGGTTAGGCATCAGGCCACGAGGACCAAGCACGCGGGCGTACTTACCAAGCTTAGGCATGTTGGCTGGGGTAGCAATCAGGATGTCGAAGTTCAAAGCACCCTTGTCGAGCTGCTTGATCATTTCTTCTACACCGCTAATGTCAGCGCCTTCAACCTTTTCGTCGGCAAAGACTGCTACACGGACCTTCTTGCCAGTACCTGCAGGCAACACGAGGTTGTCGCGGATGTTCTGGTCGGCGTGACGTGGGTCAACGCTCAGGTTAACGTGTACTTCGACGGTAGCGTCAAACTTGGCCGGGTTGGTCTTGGTAGCAAGTTCCAAAGCTTCGCCCAATGCGTAAGCCTTTTCTTTCTCGACAAGCTTTGCAGCTTCCTGGAACTTCTTGCCTTGGCGCTCTAGGCGTGAGCGGGCTGGCTTGGCAGCTTGCTTAGGTTTTTCGGCTTCTGCAGCTTGCTCTTCGGCGCGGTGCTGTTGGTGCTCGAGCTTTTCAGCCTTCTCTTCGGCTTCGGCGATGCCCTTGGCGCTGCGCTTACCGGCCTTGGCGGTTGCCTTTTCTTCTTTTACTTCCTCGGCGACTGGTGCTGCTTCGGCAACCAATTCGGCTTCGGTAACTTTCTTTTCGGCGTCTTCTGCCATGGTATTACTCCTTATCGTGGTACTTGCGAGCAAAAGCTCTCCCACGTTATTACTCTAATTTGCTTGAGGGTTGTGAAAGGTTGTACACGGTGCACATCGGTACAGCAATGCCAGTCAAGTAAGCTGCTTGTAGTGCCGCTTCCTGCGTTGCTGCAATCTGTGCCTCGGGTTTATCTACAATGCGAAGCATATCATCAGCTGTTAGTACTAAATCATCTTGCTGAAGCGCAAGGCTTAATACGTCGGCACCGGTCAATGGAACTTCGCGGAACATAGTATCTAAGCCTCGACTTCGACACCCATTGAACGTGCAGTACCAGCAACCATCTTCTTGACGGCTGGGATATCGGTAGTGTTCATGTCGGCAGCTTTGTCTTCGGCGATCTTGGTGAGCTGTTCGTCAGTAAGCTTCTTGGCGATCTTCTCGCTGTTTGGCCGGCCTGAGCCCTTTTGGATGCCGAGGGCAGCACGAATGCGGTCGTCGGTAGGCATACCAACAACGCGCCAGCTCATGGTGCGGTCGTCAAAAATAGTAATGTGGACAGTAACAGTTTGGCCCTGCATGTCCTTGGTCTGGTCGTTGAACGGGTTGATGAAGTCCATCATGTTCACGCCATGCTGACCGAGTGAGCTACCTACTGGAGGCGCAGCACTGGCCTGACCAGCACGAATCTTCATTTTTAGATTTGCTTTTACGGCTTTTGCCATAGTTATATCTCCTTATCGAACCACTTAGTTAGAAGCCTAAATGATTCTCCTACCTATTTAGTAGTGCGCAACAGATAGATTATAGCGTTTTTTGCTACGAATGTCTAGATGCCCTCCAGCTGTCATAGGGCTACCAAAGTGTTGGCAAAAATAAAGTGAGCCCGTCATACGAGGCTCACTTTATTACGGGTTTGGTGGACTAGGTCCCGGAGTTCAGATCGTCCAGTAGTGTTCTGCCAATAAGCGCAGCCGTACTGACTTCTTCGGCTGGAGCGATGCCGTCTTGCGGATGGCTGTCGACGATTGGCTCTGGCTGGTTGAGGTTGGGGTTGCGGTAAACTGTTGTGTTGCCACATGCCAAGGCTGCGGCGCAGTGAGCCTGCAAATGTACGGTAGCATCGTCTGACGCACCCGATTCTGCATGCCTACGGCGCCAACGCTCAAACATATCTTTAAACTTTATACGCGCTTAACTTGGAGGCTGTCGAGCTCGACAGGTGTTTCGCGGCCG
>CBJLZK010000169.1:0-2539 GCA_966427515.1 uncultured bacterium
CGACGATAGCACTACCACGTATCCGCTTCGTTTAGTCAATGAGAGTGTTATCCTGGAGTACAAAGCTACATCTGATATCTGGTATATGCAGTCCAGCCAACTGCCCCTTAACCAGCTTGACGCCCGGTATGCCAACATAGCCAAGTCCGCTGGCGACAGCTTGCAGCGGATCGCGGTACCAGCTTACTTTTATCCGACATATTTTAATGCTACGGGTGGGTGGCAGGATATGGCAGCGGCTGCCCCGTACGTATCAATTGTCATTGCTGACCCTGCAAGTGGTCCGGGCGCCTCAATCAATACCGATTACGTTACGCAGATTGCAGAAGCCCAAGCTGCAGGTATCCGGGTGCTCGGGTACGTAAACTCTAGCTATGCCAGCAACTCTTTAGCGTCGGTCAAAAGCCAGATCGATACTTGGTACAACTGGTACTCTCCTGACGGTATCTTTATCGATCAGGTAACAACAGCTGTAGGCAACCAACCTTACTATGTAGATTTGTATAACTACATCAAGCAAAAGCCTGGCTCTGCCACAGTGCTTATCAACCCTGGGACGCCGCCTGACGAGTCCTATATGCAAGCCTGTGACATCTGTTGTGCTATCGAAAACTCATTAACTGTCTATGCTAGCTATATTGCACCCACCTGGATGCTTAAATATTCTGCCGACCGCTTTTTGCACATCGTACATGACGTTACCAACGAGCAGCAATTAGCCCAGGCGCTTAGCCTAAGCCGGTATTACCGTGCTGGGTATATTTATATAACTGACGATAATACTTACACGACGCTAGCAGGCACCAACACTGGTGGCCTATACTGGCAAAATGAACTTTCATGGGTGCGAACCGGCGGCCTGGTGAGCCTTAAGGCACCAACTACCAGCTCTGTAACGGTGGCTTCATCTGCTGCTATTACTTCTTTGGGGTCACTCAATGTCTACTCGCAGCGTAACGTGCCTACAGGTACTCCGGTGGCTGGTACTAAATATGCGGTTAAGGCCTTTGGGACGATCAGTACCGATACTTCTGCGCCTACATACATCCTTGATTTACGCTGGGGTGGTACGGGGGGCACGCTTATCACCTCGGTCCAATCAGCGGCCACTGCCAATGCTGCTTCGCTGGCCGCCTCGCTTTCTAATTCACCCCTTCTTATCGAGGGCGAAATTACCTTTTTGTCGGCCACTACCTGCGTTGGTTGGCTAAAGATGGCCTTGCGCAACGATACAGTGGTTACTACGAGCCCTCAGACCATGATGAGTGTAACGGCTAGCCCCATTACCGTCACGACAAGCTCTACCCAGGCCCTTTCGCTGGACTGGACCTGGGGTACGTCTTCGGCGGCTAACAGCCTGACTATTGCATCGTGCTCTATCGAACGCATCGCCTAGTCATAACTGGTCGTTCTCTCTTGAATATAGTATAATACCTCTGTTATTGCATATGCGCCCGTAGCTCAGCGGATTAGAGTGTCTGGCTTCGAACCAGAAGGTCGCAGGTTCGAATCCTGCCGGGCGTACCATTGGAATTATTAAAAAGGCACGCGTTTTTGCGTGCCTTTTACATTTAGAATACGTCGATTGGTGGAGCTTCGGGAATTGGCCGGAATACATCTGGCGTAGGTGGTAGGGCTGCAAGGTCTATGCCCCATAATTCGGACAGTGCCTCCCTGGAATATGGGTCGATGTCTGCAAATGGTACGGCATGGCCGACTACATCCAGTACAGTTCGGGGATGTTGCACAAGCGGGTGTTGGTCATGTGCGAACCCTAATACGATGCCTGGTGTTGTTTGCAAAGTTTGGCCTTCGTGTCCAGCTAGTGTGGCAAGTTCAGCTAATTCTTCCCACGTCATGTGGTTAGAGTAGGTACCACCGCGGGCCAGCATCTCGGCATGACCACGCGCGTAGGAGTGGCTTTTGTCGGCAGGGCCTGTAGCTACGTGCATGTACATATCGTCACGAGGATTTACACGGTTGACGCCATATGCAAGGTTTAGGGCCAAAGCGCCGACGCTGGCGCCACGGAAATAGTACCCCTCACGTTTATCGGCGGGGATAGCGTCGATCACATGGCCTGCAGGCAAGCTAAGCATTTGGTCCGCATCAATGCCGAATTCACCAATTTTCATGGTTAATACTATAACCTATTTTATGTAAATAGTCAAGTATACCACTAGGGAACGTTACCCCATGTCTCAAATTGATTACATCGACAAGATGGATTTTTAGTCTGCTACCCTCTATTAGGCTGTAAAGCTCATGGTACAATCAAAGCATAAAATCGGAAGGTCATGGCCTCCAAAGTAGTGCTTCCCCTAAAACAAAAAGCTAACTGATCAGACCTCATGCTATACCAACTGGCAATTTTAAAACTGATACCCTCCAATCTGACGAGACGCACTGCATCGTTGTACCGTCTCTTGCCGGTTTGGGTGTGGCTGCTCTCAATTTGCTTAATTTGTGCAGGTTTTGTTCTGGGTTTCCAGAACTATTATGCCAATGCAGCGCTGCATTCGGCCCAGAAGTTGGATAG
>CBJLZK010000170.1:0-2535 GCA_966427515.1 uncultured bacterium
AAAAAGCTAATCAAAACTTTTGGGAGTGTTCGTGGGATCCAAGAGGCTAGGGAAGGCGAAATAGCTGCCGTTATTGGCGACGCCAAAGCTCACGTGGTGGCGCAGTACCTAAGCAAGCACGTCGCTACAGCAATCAAGTAGGTTGTTGCTCGCCAGGCAGCCATGGTGCGTCTTTGTAGAGCGGCCAAAAGATATCTTCTTCGCGCTCGATCCGCAGTACCGATAGCTCCCCGGTATCGGGTATGTGGTCCTGAAAATCTACAAATGGCACGTCCTCGACCAAGACGACGGGCGTTTGCTCCCGGCCTTCGCCCATAGGTGTTACGGCAGACGCAGCCAACCCATTACTGATACTGGCCGTATGGTACATAAATGGCCGGTCAAACAGATCGGGCGTGCCAATATAGCTCTTGAGGGCCTTAAAGCCACAATGAGCCACGGCAATACCGGTTGTGCCCCATTGCATCGCACGGGTTGTAGAGTCGGTAATAATGACTCCAATGCGCCGCAGGTTATGCTTGGCCCGCAGGTGTTCCCAGATGGCGTTGGCGCTGGCCTGGGGGTCTTTGGGCCATAGGATGTACTGGTCGTTAGCATTGGATTCATCGATGCCGGCGCTGGCGATAAGGAAGTTGTGGGTTATCGCAAAACTTACTTCGTAGGTATTAGTATTCCGGGGAATATAATATTGCGACTCCTGGCGGATTAAGTCGTCCTTCGAGATTGTGGCAGGATCTACCACTCTGCCTTCACATAGCGACACGATTTTGGCGGCGATTGCTACCACCGAACCCTCTGGGATAGAGGGCAGGGCAGTGTCGAGCAGCGCAAAGAGGTCGTGCGATTGACTGGTGACAAGAGGGACTTTGTACGTTGTAACTTTCATTGCTATGCCTCCTTGCTATTCCTCAGCCACCTAACACCCAAGTACACAAATGGTGTTTCGATAACAGACATGAAGCATTTAAGCAGCCAGTAAGGCACTATCAAGCCAAGCAAAAAGCTGGCATTGCCGCCGAACGGCTTGCCGATAGCGTAGAACGCAAGGGTCATAAACATCGTGGTGTCTACGAACTGGCCCACAAAACTCGAAACGTTATTGCGCAGCCATAGGGCTTTTTTGCCCATGCGTTCACGGATTTTGTTGAAGATCCAGACATCCAGGAGCTCAGAAAAGGCAAAAGCCGTCAGGCTAGCGGCGGCTATACGGGCCGAAGTACCAAAAATAGCGTCATATGCCGGTTCGCTTGCCTTAAAGCGCTCTGTCGATGGCAGATTGGTGGCGATAAGCGACATTGCCAGCAGCATAACGATTACCAAAAAGCCCGAGAATACGACGCTGCGGGCACGTTGTTTGCCGTGTACCTCGACAATAATATCGTTGATGGCAAATAACAGGGGTACAACCAGCAATGCTACACTGGAATGTAAATGAAAGTGGCCAATCGAAAACAGCGGGACGGTTTTGGCGCCCATGAGCTCAGAAATGGCGACGCAGCCAGTGTATACGGCTACTAATAGGTCAAATTTACGGACAGGTATCATCATTAGTTCTCCTTATTTGATGGTTGAGTAGTGCAGCAACAGCGTGCCGCGTTGGTTTAATTGGGTGCTTTTGACGAGGCGCAGGGCAACAGGGTGGGGTAGCGGGGCAGAGAAGGGCAGGCCGCCGCCAAACAAAACCGGCTCGATGGTCACAAAGAGCTCGTCAACGAGCCTTGCCGCCAAAAAAGCTGCAGCAATTTTGGCGCCGCCTACTACTAATACGTATTGCTTGCCTTCCTTGGTTAAACGGTTTGCCACCTCTGTTGGCGATTCGCTAGAGAACACTAAACCAGGCCTTACTTCTGAGGCAAAGCCGTCAGGTCTAGCGGTAAGTACCAGCCGCGGCTGGCTAGCCGTAGGCAGCAAGAAGTGACGGGCGGCTGAGTATGTATTGCTACCCATGACTATCTGGTCGCTGCTAGCTTTGAGCTTGTCAAAAAACGCTTGGTCTTCGGCCGAAGCCCAGCTAGCGGTTCCAGGGGTTTTACCATTGGTGGTATGGCCGTCAAGGCTGGTTGCCAGCACAAGGGTAATCTTCATATTTTTCTCCAATAAAAACTACCCCCGGGGAGTAGTTTCAAGAGATATCAAATACGAAAATTAACCCCGGGCGATGTGAGCGGGGCTGTCAATAAATCCAGACCAGGTGCGGACGTGTTTATTGTGCAGCATGATACGGGCATTTTAGGCAGCGTTTGCCAGCTTGTCAAACTAAGCTGGCAGGTAGCACTTTGCGAAAAGGAGGGTCCAGCGTAGTGCAACCGGAGCGGCTAAAGCCGCCGCTCCGCGTGTAACGCACTCCTTTTCGCAAAGTGCTACCTGCCTTTTCAGGCTTCACAAAACGTCAAAAACAGAGTATAATAGCGTTATTATGATGACAGAAGCGTACGCCCCTACTGTTAATCCTAACTTGCCACCAGTCGACGAGTTTGACGTCCTTATGGTCGCCAACCAGATCGAAGACCAGGTTGCTTTTTTGGAACAGCGTGA
>CBJLZK010000171.1:0-2508 GCA_966427515.1 uncultured bacterium
GCCGCGCTCTGTATTTTGGGAATAGCTCATTATTACTAACTATACATGAGCACTGTAATGCCGTGCTAAATTATTACAATGTTGCGGTCGGCTTCGTGTAATACGCCCGGCAATTGCGAGAGGTTATGGGCACGGGCTTCGTCGATGCGGGCTGGATTGCAGATAACAGTGCCTTCATCGCTCTGGTAAACGGCACGGGCATGCAGATTGCTGGTAGCTACCACGACATGGCCGTCTGCAAGAGCGGTGCCAAGTTCGCTTGCTGGTGCTTCACGAAGTGAGACATCGGTTCCAAGCACGCTGTTAATTGCACGGCCTGTCAGATTGGCGTCATTGCGCCAGGCAGTAAATCCCTGGGAAGGTACCCACATTTGAGAATAGCGGGGGTCCTGGGCGAGCTGTTCCTGTGCAGAACCAGCTTGTTCGGTAGTGATGGTATTTCGCATCACCAACCCATTGAGGGCTGACGTCAAAAAACAGCTTTGCTGGCCATCCTGGCCACGCTCTGCGATCTGGCCAATACAACTCGTAACAGCGTCAGCAGGGACGCGTGTGTGCGAAACAAACAAGCCGCTCTCTGTCTGCGCGGAAGTAAACCTCGGCATAATTCGCATATTTTAACACAAAACATGCAAAAAGTACATATACGAGGTACTGGTTATTTGATTTCGCGCTCAACAGTAATGGTGCATTCACTCACAAGAGCGGCGATTGCACCAATGGCAGCGAGCATTGGTGCCAGCAAGACGCCCACTACTCCGATAGTTAGCGGAAATTCAACAAGCGTCCGGCCGTCCTTGTTCCTGATGGTGATGCGCCTGACGTTGCCTTCGGCGACAATTTCTTTGACACGGCGGACCAGATCTTCGCCGTTAACCCTGAATTCTTCTTTGCGTGTAGCCATGTCTAAACCTCGTTACTCTCTTATTATACTGTTTGCCAGCAATACTTAGTTGGGAAAAATAGAGCCCAATACGATGTCGCGTTGGGCTTCATAATCATCCAGGCCAGAGACGGCTACGATATACGGTTCATTATCCGGTTCCTCAAAGTGGGCAACGATGTCATTAAATGAAGCCCGGCCTTCTTTGGTGCGGGCGCCAAAGGTGACCCTGATATCCATGATCAGCCGCGGTTTAACCAATCGTTCAAAAGCAATATTTGGCGGGGTTTGTATCCAGATGCCGACGGCTTCGGTGCCTGCTTTGCGGGCAATATGCCTGAGCTGCTCACGTTGCCGTGCGGTATTAGCGCCAGCATCAAACAACACACTTTTACCTGCCCGTAGCTTGTCATAGGCGCGGCGGTTCATTTCGCGCATGACGACGTCGCGCTCATCTGCCTTAAATGTAGGTGCCCGGAACAACTCAAAGCCGATTCTGTCGGCGTGCAGGTGGACAACCTTATTGCGAAAAGCAAAAGTACTGGCAAAAGTCGTTTTCCCTGATCCAGGATAGCCCACCATATAGAACAGTAGTGGCAATTTTAGCATAGCTACTTATAGTATAACGTTGTAAGGTGTTTAAGTCACAACATTTCTTTTTAGGTAAGCGATCTAGACAAAATCCGAGCCTTTGCGATATATAATAAGAACAAATGGCTAAGCGTAAGCACGACAAGCATCTAGAGCGCAGGATTGGAATCGCCCTGATTGTAATGGCCGTGCTGCTAGCTTGCTGGGCGATCTGGCTTGCCGTTGGCGGTTTTCCTAAACACAATCTCCAGCACCAGCATCACCACTTGGTGAGCGTTAAGCAGTTGAGCCCTAACGATTGGACTGCAACGTGGGTAGGGCTGGATATTATCGAAGTAGCAGGTTTGTTTACCACTGGTTATCTTTTGCACACTGGCCGTAAGGGTGTCAGGACAGTGGCCTTGCTATCAATACCAGTATTCACTCTCGACGCCTGGTTCGACATTATGACAGCGGTATCCAGTCGCGCCACGATGCGGGCTATTTTAATGGCAGCTTTCCTAGAAGTGCCAACTGCTTTGCTTCTAGCGTGGGTAGCCAGACGCATTAAGCGGTAAAGATTTGGCATATTGGTAACGGCAAATATCTTCGTAAAGCGGAGCGTAAGCAGTATAATTAGCTCATAAATTAAGCAGGATGCAGAAGCTATGAAGATCTCACAAAAGGGATTCTCGGCTGTCGAGGCAGTGGTTGTCTTGGTGGTTGTGGGCCTAATTGGTGGTGTGGGTTACGTCGCCTATCATCATCACCAAACTAAAAACAACACAGCGTCGACTACTACAACATCGACCCAATCTAAGGTAACGGCACCGGCTGGTACCACTACTAACATTAGTCAGATAACCCAGCAGGACATGAATGACACTGCCACGATTGATAGCAAATACACCAACGCATATCAGTCTACGGCTCAGAGCACTAACCAGGCCGCAGCAAATGTAGGAGGCGCTTACAATGAGCAAAACTTCTAATCTTGTAAACACCAGCGCCCGCGTTGGGCTAACCACGCTTACATTGGCGGTATTTTTATCACC
>CBJLZK010000172.1:0-2501 GCA_966427515.1 uncultured bacterium
TCTCAAGGTGCTTGTCAGCGATGTTTTGACCCTGACTTGCAAAGATCTTGAGGATTTCGTTCATAACGTAGCGCTGGGTTGACTCAACGCCCTGCAGGCGCATCAGCTCGTGCAGGTTGATAGAACCGTTGGTAAGGCGCTGACCAGCAACAACTGCATCACCGTCCTTAACCATCAGCTGCTTGAAGCCTGGGATTTCGTAGCGGACTACGCTCTGGCCGGCAGGAGCAATGATAATCTCCTTGTCGGTCACTTCAGCCTTACCAGCCATTGGAGCAACCAAAGGCTCAGAACCATCTTCGAGGCTAGCTACAACGTCGCCGATAGCAACATCTGTGCCGCTCTTGATCTTAACCTTGCGCTCACCGATTTCGAGAATGACGTTCTCTTTGTCGTTGGCGGTAACCTGAATAATGTAGTGGTCGCCTTCTTCCCATACATTGGCCGTACCGGCAATGTCGGTCAGGTAAGCCTGACCCTTAGGAGTGCGGACTTCAAACAATTCTTCTACACGTGACAGACCCTGGGCAGTGTCATCGGCCACAACGGCACCAGAACGGTGCTTAGAGTCGAGTGACAGCTGGGTACCAGGTTCACCGATAGACTGGGCAGCGATAACACCGATTGGGTGGTGTGACACAACCATGTTGCCGGTAGCTGGGTCGATACCATAAGACTTCTGAGGTACACCGTGTACAGATGTAGCACTGAGGACGCTCATGATCTTTACGCCATCGATCTTTTCGTCTTTTTCGATAGCTTCTGCTGTTTCCTTGGTGATTAGTTCACCACGCTTGACGTAGCCTGCAACATCCTGGGCAGCGTAGCGGCCGTCAAGACGTGTGGAGTAGTCTACGCCAATTTCGTTGGCATCGGCACGCCACATTGCAAAACCTGGGTCGAGGTCCGTAGAGTCGTCACCTTCGATAGTAAAGACATCCTGCGCAACGTCGACCAAGCGGCGGGTCAAGTAACCAGCGTCGGCGGTCTTAAGGGCGATGTCGATAAGGGCCTTACGGGTACCACGGGTACCGGTAAAGTATTCCAGTGGGTTCAAACCTTCGATGTAGCCAGACTTAATTGGCAGCTCGATGGCGTGGCCTGAGGCGTCAGAGAAGACACCAAGCATACCTACACACATCTTCATCTGGGAAATGTTACCACGGGCACCAGAGGTGATAGCGATAGACATTGTCGATTCCTGGCCAATCATCTGGGTAGCCAGCATGTCCTGCACGCGGCTGTCGATCTTGGTCCAGTTTTCGACGGTCAAGCGGTAGCGCTCCTCTTCGGTAATGAAGCCTTCTTCGTACTGTTCAGAGATGGCGGCACCACGCTTTTCACCCTCGGTGATAACGTTGTCCATGCCGTCGATTGGGCTAAAGTCGCCCATACCCATCGACAAACCTGAGCGGGTAGCGTAGGTAAAGCCGAGGTCCTTCAGGTGGTCGGCAATCTCGGCAGTAACGGTCTGGCCGTACTGTTGGTAGACTGCTGCCATAACCTGCTGCAACTTCTTCTTGGTCATTGGCTGGTCTTGGTACTCAAAGTCCTCTGGGAAGACTTCGTTGAACAAGCAGCGGCCAAGGGTAGTGTCGCGGCGTTCGCCACGGAAGTTGATGGTGATCTGGGTCTGGAGCTTGATAGCGCCGTTGTCCAAAGCCATCAAAGCTTCGCTCATGTCTACGTAGGCGTGCTTTTCGCCAGTGTTGGCGCTAGCGCGGTCGTAGGTTAGGTAGTAACAACCAAGCACCATATCCTGCTCAATGTGCAAGATTGGCGTACCATCGGCTGGCTTAAGAAGGTTCTTGTTGGCAGCGATGATGTTCTTGGCTTCTGCCTGTGCTTCGTCGCTCAAAGGCAGGTGCACAGCCATCTGGTCACCGTCGAAGTCGGCGTTGAAGCCCTTACATACGAGTGGGTGCAGCTGGATAGCGCGGCCTTCGATCAATACTGGCATAAAGGCCTGGATTGAAAGACGGTGCAATGATGGGGCACGGTTCAACAGAACGTACTTGCCACGGATGACCTCATCCAGGGCGTCCCAAACTGCAGTCTCACCAGTTTCGATCATGCGGGTTGCAGAACGAATGTTGTGGGCTTGCTCGCGGGCGATCAATTCACCAATGACGAATGGTTTAAAGAGTTCCAAAGCCATCATCTTAGGCAAACCACATTGGTCGATGCGAAGTTCTGGACCTGCAACAATTACTGAACGGCCAGAGTAGTCAACGCGCTTACCAAGCAAGTTTTGACGGAAACGGCCCTGCTTACCCTTGAGCATGTCGCTCAAGCTCTTCAGGCGGCGGCGTTGGCCAGTAGCGGCAACAGCACGGCCAGAACGGGCACTGTTGTTGTCTACCAAAGCGTCAACGGCTTCCTGAAGCATGCGCTGCTCGTTGCGACGGATAACTTCTGGGGCGTTAAGTTCAATCAGCTTCTTTAGACGGTTGTTGCGGTTGATAACGCGACGGTACAAGTCGTTAAGGTCGGACGTTGCA
>CBJLZK010000173.1:0-2493 GCA_966427515.1 uncultured bacterium
AGTGATAACTTGGGGATGTTCACGGGGGTTTAACACACGGTCAGAAACATCAAATAACAGTGACGCAGGATTAGTAATAATGTCCCATGTGTTCCAGCGTAGCTCCCGGCCAATATAGATCGCGAAGCTACAGATCAAAATCACTAGACCCATCCGGATATTAGAAGTCTGGTTGCGCAAACGCCTCACCAGCTCCTGGTGCACAATAAACAAGCTCAAGAAACCAAGCAGCACTGCGTTAAAGATAAACGAAGAGAACATTACTACGTCATATAGCAGGTCTACCCTTCCCAGGTCTTGCAGATGCACAAAGTCACTGATCATATAAAAGGTGTTCGGGAGCAACACCACCCAAAGCAAAGTCACCACCAATGCATACCAACTTGACCACAAATTACGGTGCAAAACGTATTCAAGCCATAGCGTTACCAACAAGGCCAACCAAGCCAACATCAAATTCCATGGTAAATAACTAAAGGCATAGCTATGGTTACTGAGGGCGCCCATAAAGAATAAGCCCACACTAGCAATACTGGACAAACCCAGCGCAAGGTATAGCCTCACGCGCGCGGATATATAAAGCCGCTGCATGAGCCTTATTATACTGCAAGCATTAGGCCGAGCTCAAAACAAGCACCACCACCAGGGTTGTTGCGGGCTGTAAGGGTAGCGCTATTAGCCCCTGCAATCTCCTTGGCCAAAGACAGTCCTAAACCATAACCCTTTACTTTGGCCGAACGAGCTTTGTCACCCCGGTATAGCCTGTCAAAAATATGAGGTAAATCTGGCGCAGCGATACCAGGACCTTTATCTTTGACAGCCAATAAGTACACGTTACCCCGCTTGCGGCCCTCGATCACGACTTCTCCGCCCCTGGCACCGTACTTAAGGGCATTATCGAGTAAAATATCCAGCAGCTGCACCATGCTGTCGTGGTGAACCAAAACACGCGCTGGTTCGATTGCTTGCTCAATGCGCACATTTTTGGCTCTGGCAACCGCTTGAAGCGGCGTGACGGCACCATCAATAAGCGCCTTAACAGCGTTAGGCATGCGTGTTAGCGACGCCTGCCCGTACTGATGCAAAGCCAGCAAATTGCCCGACAACCGTTCTAGGCGCATAACTTCTTCTAGGTTGCTTACAAGCTGGTCGCGGGCTTCGTCTTCGGTAAAACGTTTTTGGCGCAAAAAGACTTCGTTCTCTAGGCGCATATTGGCAAGCGGCGTCCGCAGTTCATGGCTGGCATCGGCGGTAAAACGAGCTTGCGCCTCGTGTGCTTCCTCGATAGGGCGCAAGGTACGTCCGGCAAACCAGTAACTCAAAATGCCACCAATGCCCAGAGCAAATAGGTTAATAATCAACAGGCCGTCATTTAGGTGCCTGCGCACTTCACTGGCCTGATTGTCCTGAATGGTGTCCATAGCGCTTTCGGGCCTGCGGATTGATTTGCCGTCAAAAAATTGCACAACCCACTGGCGCACTTCACTACGTTGCTCGGTATTTGCCCGCAAAAACTCGTGTTCGGCATATACTCGCACACTCATGGTCACCATTAAATTGAACAATACAATAATGCCCAAATAAAAAAGCGTCAGCTTGAGCCGCGCTGACTTGAACATGTTAAGCCGCTCAGTCCACCTTGTAGCCATAGCCTCTGACAGTGTGGATTATGGCGTCGCCGGCGCCAATTTTTTTGCGGACATTAGCGATAAATGTCTCGACGGTGTTGTGTTGGACGCGGTCTTCGTCGGCCCAAATGTGGTCCAATAGTTGGTCTTTGCTAACCACTTCACCCTTATGGCGCAACAAGTACTCGATCAGTTGGAATTCCTTTGCCGTCAGGTGGACTGGCTTGTCCTTAACCTCGACAGTCTTTGCAATAACGTCTAATAGTAAGTCATTACTCTTGAGGATGTTGCCACCGTGCGCACGAGGCCGGCGCATCAAAGCACGTACACGGGCCAGCAGCTCGTCAAAAGAGAAAGGCTTGGGCAAATAGTCGTCGGCGCCAGCATCCAAGCCGATCACACGGTCCCCGATGGTTGTGCGCGCCGTCAGCATCAGGATAGGGGCTTGCTCGCCCTTTTCGCGCCATTCCTTAATAAGCGCAGGGCCATCATGCCTACCTGGTATCATCCAGTCCAAAAGTACTAGGTCGTACTTATTAGCGGCAGCCAAGGTTTCGGCGGCGTCACTATCAAAGGCCACGTCGACAACGTAACCTTCAGCGGCTAAGCCTTTCTCTAAACTTTTGGCGATTTTTACTTCGTCCTCAACAACTAGAATTCGCATATGTCCGTATAATAGCACCCCTGTACTGCAGGAATGCTGAAGAAGTAATAACAACTTAATAGAGCGCGACAACCAGTGCGCATGCCATAAAAAAGCCCAACCCCAGCAAATCACCCACAGGCCGCCTTGTCCTAGCCGCCCATACAAGCAGCGGCAAAAAAGCCAAAGCGAGCACGACACCACCCCACAAACGCAGCGACG
>CBJLZK010000174.1:0-2470 GCA_966427515.1 uncultured bacterium
TAGGTCGTCTTGTAGGGTAGCCAGGATATCTTGTTGGTATTGTCCGTAGTCAAGTTCGGTAAGCTCGCCACTCTCGGCTTCTACGGGCTGAAAGCGAAGGTCTGCCATGGCTTGATAGTCCTTAAGGCGATTAGAGGCGGCTTCGAGGCTCTCCCAGCTAAACTTAGACTGGGTGCGGTAGTGCGATTCCAGAACGTGCAGTCTGAGCGCTGTCAGCGAAAAGCCCTGCTTCTCTATATCCTCCAGGGTAATGCCGTTGCCCAGGCTTTTAGAAATCTTCTCGCCGTTAACGGTAATGTGGTTGGTATGCATCCAGCATTGAGCCAGTGGCTGGCCAGTCACAGCCTCGGATTGTGCGATTTCGTTGGTGTGATGGACTGGCAGGTGGTCGATGCCACCAGCGTGGATGTCGATGGTAGCGCCCAGGTACTTCATACTCATAGCCGAACACTCGATGTGCCAGCCCGGAAAACCTTTGCCCCAGGGGCTGTCCCATTCCATGTCGCGCTGCTGCCCTTCGGGTGAGAACTTCCATAAGGCAAAGTCTGTAGAGTTGCGCTTTTCGGCGTTAAATTCAACACGCTTGCCTGCTTGCTGCTCGTCGACGTCCAAACGGGCGAAATCTGCATACTGTGGGAATTTGGCCGTGTCGTAGTAGACGCCGTCGCTAATCGTGTACGTAAAGCCCTTGGCTTCGAGCTGCTTGATCAGGTCGATCTGTTCTTGGATGTGCTCTGTGGCTTTTGGTAGTTGGGTCGGTGGCGTGATGTGTAGTCGCTCCAGGCCGTGCACGAAGTAATCGGTATAGAACTTAGCCACATCCCAGGCGCTTTTGCCTTCGCGACGTGCGCCCTTTTCTAGCTTGTCTTCGCCTTCATCCGCGTCGCTCACCAAGTGGCCGACGTCGGTAATGTTCATGACCCAAGTGGTGTCGTAACCGCTGGCCCGAAGCGTGCGTACCAGGTTGTCGTAACGCACAAAGGTAAACCAGTTGCCTACATGCGGGTAGTCGTAGACTGTTGGGCCACAGGTGTAAATGGTAAAGGTGTTCTCGTGGAGGGGTTTGAGGTCTTCGACCTTACGCGTCAGTGTGTTGTATAGCTTCATCTCGTTGTTCTCGTTCTAAATTATTGAGGAGTTCGGTAGCTGTTTGTATACACTCTGACTTGATTTCGTTAAAAGGCTTGCCGTTCTGGACCTTAAAGCCACTGGCGTAGGCGTGGCCGCCACCGCCGAAGTGCTCGGCTAGCTTGTTGGCGACTGGCGCGTCTTGGTTGCAGCGGATTTTGGCTGTCATCTTACCGTCCTTGTACATCTTGAAGGCTATGGTCACCTGCGTGCCATTGGTCATGCGCATATCCTCTAGGACGAGCATAGATGGGTTGTATTCTGGGCTGTAGCGCTCAATCTCGCGCCAGGGGATACTGACGGTAGCGATGCGGTTGTCGGCATAATATTCAACGCGCTGGAGCAGTTCACCCTTGTAGTGGACCAGATCTGGGCTTTTGCGCATCAGTTCACGACGGGCGTGCTCTAGCTCGGCCAGACTGACGCCGCCTTCGACCAGTTCAGCAATGATGTGGATGCTGCGGGCGCTGGTAGCCGAGGTCACCAAACCTAAGCTGTCGGCCATGATTGCTGTGGCGATCATCTCTTTTGCATTCAGGTTGAGTGGCCAATCTAGTTGTTTGGCGAGTTCGTAAATAACCTCGCCTGTAGCGACTGCTACCTGGTTGCACATAACGCTAGCAAAGCCGATGGTTGCTTCGGTGGCATGGTGGTCAATAACGATACACGGCTTTTTAGCCAGACGGCCGCCTTGTCCAGATGGGTCAAGCTGTTCTAGCAAGCTGCTGGCGCTAGTATCTACGATAATACTGGCGTCAAATTGGTCAGGCAACTCCCTGTTAACACGGTCCCAACCAGGTAAATAACGCAGGTACGAGGGAATATCGACACCACAATACAGATATGGGTCTTTGCCCATGTCACCCAGGATGTGCTCCATGGCCAGTGAACTGCCCAAGCTGTCGCCATCTGGGTTGTCTGCCTGTACAACTACAATGCGCTGGCTACCCGCCAGTATTTCTCGGATTTTATCTGCCTCAGCGTACATATTACCTCTATTGTAATTCCTGAGCGCATATTATCAAAGGCTAGTAGTTGGATGAAGACAGTGCCAAGTGGATAACGTCGGCGCCCATAAGCACGGTTTCCATTGGCTGGATACCCGCCCCTGGCCCAATAGGAGTGTCAAAGTTGACGCCAAAATAGCCAATGTCCCCCACCGGGTTGTTCTTCTCAGCCAGAATCTGCGCCAACGCCTGACCGGAATTCTTGTTGTCGTGGGGAATGTCGTACCTGAGATCTGCTTTGATCGCTTTCAGCATAGACGCCCAGTCCGCCCATTCCGGCGGGCAATTGTAACAGATGACGTCGGCAGCGTTGGCGGGCGACCGCGCGAAGAAGG
>CBJLZK010000175.1:0-2455 GCA_966427515.1 uncultured bacterium
TTTTCGAGCGAAATCGTCAGTGGCGCACCGTCGACCACACAAGCTGTTTCGTGCTCATATGTATGGTCAAAGACAACATCCGTGGCTAAGGTTTCGTCTGCGATAGTTTGCTGGTGTTCTTCGATGGCCTTGCGCAACTCTTCGTCCGTGGTGCTCAACGACAATTTGATGCGGTCATCAACATCCAAGCCAGCTTGCTTGCGTGAGTTTTGGACGTTACGGATAACTTCGCGCATCATACCTTCGCGCTTGAGGGCTGGCGTTAGCTTCAGATCCAACTGAGTCTCGTAAACCTTGCCTTCTTCGCCTTTGGTCAGCACTTCACCAATCGAAGCTTCCTTAACGTTAAGCTCTTCCTTAACGATCTGATTGTAGTGCCAAGCCACCTCTGATGATTCCGGTAGGCGGGACATGTACACATGGGCGCTTTGAAGCGGCTGGCGTACCTTAAGCTTGGCAGCTGCGCGCTGGGACAAACCTGATTCAATACCTTGGCGCAGGTCAGCCATCTCTTGCAAAGCAAGCTCATTGACGTTGCCGGCCATTGGCCAGTTGCGCAAATGTACAGACTCCCCTGCTTCACCGCCCGTAAGCTTCAGGAACAGCTCCTCAGCCAGGAATGGCGTGAATGGCGCCATCACATGTGCCAGCTGAACTAAAACGTAGTGGAGCGTCTTATATGCTGCCTGCTTGTCAGCATCGTCACCACTCTTCCAGAAACGGCGGCGTGAACGGCGGACATACCAGTTAGAAGCGTCTTCCAGGAATGGCAAAATTGGTTTGGTAGCGTTTGGAATATCGTAGCTTTCCAGATTACTGTCAACTTCAGCAATTAGCTGGTGTACGCGCGAAATAATCCAAGTATCCAGGGGGTTCGTTACTTCACTCATTGGGTCTTCGATCTTGCCATTCCACTCCCAGCCATCAACGTCAGCATAGAGCGTAAAGAAGTCGTACATATTCCAAACCATGCTCAGCTTGCGTGCAACATCAGCCACATCCTTATCGATTAACGAAAAGTCTTCGGCATTCATCAGCGGCGAACTCATCAACAAGAAACGTAAGGCATCAGCCGAATACTGGTCCATCAATTCGTTAGGGTCGGTGTAATTGCCGTATTGCTTACTCATCTTGCGGCCGTCATTACCAGCCAGCGTACCGGTGGTAATGACATTCTTGAAGCCATTAGTGCCAAACAAGCCCACGCTTACGGCATGCACATAGTAGAACCAGGCCCGGACCTGGCCGACATATTCCACAATAAAGTCTCCGGGGAAACTTTGCTCAAACTTTTCGACATTTTCGAATGGATAGTGGAACTGGGCAAACGGCATCGAGCCACTCTCGAACCAGCAGTCCAAGACCTTATCGATGCGCTTATATTCGACACCGTCGATCTTGAAGGTCACATCGTCGATCCATGGACGGTGGTAGTCTTCCAGTTCCACACCAGACAGCTCCTTGAGCTCAGCATAGCTGCCTACGACCTTGATGTGCTCTTTGCCATCTTTGTCTACACCCTTCCAAACCGGCATAGCGGTAGCCCAGAAACGGTCGCGGCTTAGGTTCCAGTCAGGAGCTGATTCTACGGTTTTGGCAAAACGACCATTCTTTAGGTGTTCTGGGAACCAGTTAATGTTGCCATTTTGCTCAAGCATTTCCTTGCGCTGGCCCAGGATGTCCATAAACCAGCTCGGGTGAGCCCGGTACATCAGTTTGGTGCCACAGCGGTGGCAGTGTGGGTAGCTGTGCTGAATGTACTCGATCTTCCACACCACGCCACGGGCATGCAGTTCTTTGGCGATGGGTTTGTTAGCGTCCCAAACGTATTGGCCCTTCCACTCGCCAGAAGTATAAAAACCATTGTCATCGATGTTTGAGACAACTGGGAAGCCTTTTTCTTTGGCTAGCCAGAAGTCTTCTTCACCATACGCAGGGGCCAAGTGAACCAAACCGGTACCATCTTCCAGGCTAACGTACTCAGCATCCCAAACCTTGTGGGCATGCTTGCCGCGGTCCTCGAACAGTGGCTCGTATTCCTTGCCCACCAAGTCCTTGCCCTTGATCGTCCGCTCAACAGTAAACGGGATGGGTTGATGTTTTTCGTCGGTGAATACCTTGGTTGCCAGCTCCTTGGCCACGATCAGTTTCTGACCGTCTTCGAGCTTAACTTCGGCGTAGTCAAAGTCCTTATTAACAGCCACGGCGGTGTTTGCTGGCAACGTCCAAGGAGTGGTGGTCCAAGCCAACAGATACGTGTCTTCGTCCTTCAGTTTAAACTTCACGAAGACTGACGGGTCTGTGACATCCTGGTAGGAGTTATCCATGGCCACTTCGGCCTTCGAGATCGGCGTGGCGTCGCGGGTACAGTACAACAGTACCTTCTCGCCTTCGTAGATCTTGCCATCTTCATAAAGCTTCTTAAACGCCCACCACACAGATTCCATGAAGTTCT
>CBJLZK010000176.1:0-2445 GCA_966427515.1 uncultured bacterium
CGGTGATTAAAAAACTTAGTGGCCGGCGACAATGGCTTGTCGGTATTTTGATAGCTGTGCTCGGACTGAGTTCTGTAGTGCCGTTTATTCCTATCAAAGCCTATGCTGCAGGTGATATTACCCTTAACTGGAAAGATTCAACTCATATTGATGCGACTGGTGGGGCTTTCCAATCACCGCCAGTTGACTTTACAGATACTGGTACCGGCTCTTTCGGCGAACCCCCTGGGTCACATGACTACACGACTAATGGCTACGTTAACATGTCTTTTGGCTGTAAATCGTCGATTGTAGTTCACGTCCTTGCAGATACGAATGGTAACCTTGTTGATAACCAGGCAGAGGTGGTTCTTTCTGAAGGTGGAACTGGCACGTGCACCAAGGCACAATTACAACAGAATATCCCGGGGCTATCACAGCCTACTAATGGTGGGACGGCTGACCTCTCCAAAACCCTACCCCTAGGCAATGCTGGCGCACGTGGTGGTGGTAACAATGGTGGCGGCAAGCCTATAAGCGTCACCGTTATCGCAGGGATGGGGCCTGCTAGTGACTACACTAATATTCCAAATACCGACAACTTCTTATTATGTGAAGCTACGGGCGCTTACTTTAATAACACCACCCAGCTAGATACTGACTGTCTTGCTAATAAGAAGGGTACTGTTACCAAAGCGATGACTAGTAATGCATTGGCCTCAATTAATGATGGCCAAGGGCCCGCCAACGGCGCCGAGAAAGGCTACCAGGGTGTATTTAAAGACGTCGCAGAGCCAGCTAACTGGGACGTTTGTAGTGTTAACTTTAACGCCTGCCAATTCTTCTCGACATCTTCGCAAGATATGACCGTTACTATCCATTGGGGTGGAAAGCCATGAGCTAAAATCCCTGGCGATCCTGCAGGGTCTGGAGCCACCATCCAAGAGCCTAAGCTAGGCTGTGACTTAACCTTTGACCTAACTACAATTCTTAGCCTTAAATGGCTAGTGTGTCCGATCATAAATGCGGCCACCTTTACCGTTGGTAAGCTCGAAGATGCCATCAACGTCCTGCTAATGATTAACACTGCCGACGTCTTTAGCAGTAGCGCCACTAACGCATATCACATGGCCTGGAACTCGTTCCGAATCTTTGCCTTAGGCCTTATAGTCATTGCCGCTTTGGTAATGGTAGTTTCGCAAGCCGCAGGTGTTGAAATACTTGATGCATATACCATCCGGAAAGTCTTGCCGAGGTTACTGTTCGCGGCCATATTTATTGCCTTGTCATGGAACATCCTCGAGTTGTTATGCAATTTGAGTAACGACGCGGGGATGGGTGTCCGCACCCTTATCTACGCCCCATTCCAGGGACTTATAAAAGGCCCAAACAATCAAATTGGTGGTGGTAGTAGCTTTGCCCTGACCTTAATTGGTACCGGTGGCGCCCTGGCCTTTGGCTGGATTGGCATGCTTAGCTTTGCCCTGACAGGCATGTTGGCCGCCTTGATCGCCTTTGCTGTGTTGGTCTTCCGAAAGATGTTAATTTTGCTGCTCTTGATGATGGCACCGTTCGCTATCGCTTGTTACGTTTTGCCGAGTACCCAGAAGGGATGGACGATCTGGAAAGATGGTTTGCTTTCGGCACTTATAGTCTTCCCAATTATTTCGGGTATGATTGCCATCGGCCGTGTCTTTTCGGTTATTGCCTTTAACGGGCAAGCCTACAACGGCCCTGGTGCGCAAATAGTCAGCCAGATTATTGCTGTTATTGCGTACTTTGCACCGTACTTCTTGATTAGTATGGCCTTCCGCTTGGCCGGTGGCTTTATTGCCACTGTGGGTGGCGTCGGTAACGACAGGGGTAGGGGCGCCTTCGACCGTCTGCGCAACTTCCGCGGCAACAAAGTCAACGAAAACATGTCCAAGATGGCATCCGGCAGGCGCTTCCAACCTAGCAACCCATTTGCACGCGGCTTTAACGCCGCTACAGGTGGCGTAGGTACATTCGCCCAATCCAAGAGCAAGTGGGGATTCCTAACTGACAAGGGCGTCCGTGACGCTGCATTTGCTCAAAGGCGTTTCCTAAACCAGCAAGCCTACGCCGGCTCCGACCAAGCTAAGGCAGCAGCCGAAAACGACCCATTGCTACGTGCTCAAACCTACCGCAGTGAATCTGAAGCCCGTGCCAATATGATTAAGGACTGGGGCATTAAAGATAACGAGCACGCAACTGCCCAGCAACAAATGGAGTCAGCTATTGCTGCTGCTAAGGCCAACGGTGGTTTTGGCCGCGACCAGCAGATTTACGCTGCCCGGCGCTTGTTCTCGACTGGTACAGGCTATGACAACCTACGTCAGGTCCACGAGACTGCCGCCCGTGTGGCTGGCAAGAACGAAGAAATGGCATCCGACCTGCTTGGCTTTGGTAACGCCGAAACCGGCAATAAGGGCCGCTTAGACCTCA
>CBJLZK010000177.1:0-2441 GCA_966427515.1 uncultured bacterium
TCTTGCTGCCATCATTGGCTGTGGCCAGTACCATCGTGCAAAGCACAATTTGTCCACCTCTTAGCAGGCCCGCAATCACTGCACCGGCACCAGGCAGCCACACAACGTATTCTTCGGTACACATCGTAGGCACAGCTTCGGCTGGATCAACGATAACAGTCTTTAATGACGGCCACGGAGCCGGTGCGGCCGTGGCGACAAGTGGTAATTTTGGGCTCGATATACCCCTGAGCATTGGCGCCAATAGCCTGGTGGCGACAACAGTGAACAACTGCAATACTATTAAGTCATCTACCACTGTTACCATTACACGCTTAGCCGCCGCCGGCCAAGCGCCTGCCACGCCCACTCCCGAGCCCTCCACGCCTCCTGTCGTATCTGAAGCCGTGCCTACCACTGTTACCACCACGGCCTCGGCAAATATTACCACCACGCCCGTAGCACCTACAGCTGCCGTCAAAAAAGTAGCGCCAGTAGTTACGCCAGCCGTACCTACTAGTCCAAAAGCAGAAGCCATTATTATCAATCCGCCAGCCAGTGTAGACGACATCAAAGCCAGTGGCATCACGCTAGACACTGACATCTCTACCACTGGGGTCGAGCAACAAGTTATTACCAGCCCCAAGCCAAACCAAGTGATTTCTACAAGGCACACTTGGGTAACAGGGCAGACCGAACCGCTCACTAATGTATCTGTCTACCTCAATAAGTCCCTGGTAGCCAAAGTCGTTTCCGACAGTAGCGGGCTTTATGGTGCACTCGTTGGCCTGCAAGATGGAGAAAATTCTATCCATGTTTTAGCCAAGTGTAGCGATGGCCAAGTAACGTTACGCCTGGTTAACGTCAAGCTCGCTAGCAGCCAACAGCAAGTGGTCATCCCCGTTAAGCAGTCCAACAAAGTTCTGGTATATGGCATAATCGCCAGCTTTGCCATCGGCGGCATCTGTATTAGTAGCTCAATTTGGTGGCACACGTGGCACTTGCGTAAAAGCCACATAGGCGCAGGGGAGCGGCATGCGTAAACGCTGGCAACTGGCGGCTATAACTCTAATTCTCAGTGTATTGGCGCTGGGTAGCAGCGCGTATGCCAATACCACGGACACAACCACGTACGGCAGTGGCACATACGGCGGCTGCGATTATGGTGCATGCAGTATCACCCTTGCCAGCAGTGGGACCGTGGCAGACAACGTCCTACCTACGGCAAGCGGTAAATGCACTGTCCAGAGCGATACAGTTTCGGTGCTCACCGACAACGCAGCCGGTTATACCGTAACCATGACCACAAGCACTACCAGCAACGCCCTGGCGAACGGCAGTAGCCTGATAACAGCTTCGGGCGGTACGGCAGCAGTACCTGCCACTCTGGCCAACAACACTTGGGGCTACCGGATTGACGGAATCAGCGGTTTTGGAGCTGGCCCTACAAGCGCACAGAGTAGTGGCGGAACGCCCAGCGTCAAATTTGCTGGCGTACCTGCCAGCAACCAAACTGCCGCTACTGTCAGTAGTGCCAGTGGCCCCGCCGACCCAGCGGTCAACACCACAGTCTGGTATGGGGTATGCACTAACACTTCGCTCCCATCCGGCAATTACAGCACCAGCATTACCTATACAGCAGTAACGAACTAACAGGGGAGGATTGACGAGTTTATGAGCCGAGCATACTATAGAATTAGCACAAGGGAAATGTGTGATGAGTGACCTAAAACAGCTCATTCGTGAGCTTTCTGACCGACAGATGACCCGCAAACAGTTCCTGACCCTTGTTGGTGGTAGCTTTTTGGGGACAATAGGCCTGTTCCGCTTTCTGCAAGCAGTCAACACGCCCGAACCTACAGACCTGGCACATACTGACCGGGGAGTTTTTGGTGAGCGCGAATATGGCCACGTGCCTCTGTCGGCCAAAGACGCACATAAAAGTTTTGATGAGGATGTCTTTGGCTAATGACCGCTAGATTACCCGTTGTTGGCGGAGACGCAGGGAACTGGGGTACGATCCTTAATACGTACCTCCAGGTTTCGCATGCTGCAGATGGCACACTGAACAGTGGCGTCGTTAGTGCTGCACAGCTTAATGTGTCATCGGTAGCAGGCAGCCTATTGCTTAACGGCACCTTTGCCTCGAGACCGGCTGCCAGCTCCAGCAACAGCGGGCTCTACTACCTAGCCACAGACAATAACGGGGGCACACTATACCAATCCAACGGCACCAGCTGGACCCAGGTAAGCGCAGGGGCTACACATGGCGTAACGCACAGCAGTGGCGGCCCAGATGCCCTTACAGGCAGTCTGGACGCCAATGCCAGGGTGGCAGTGGCCAACAACGGCACCGCAGTAGGCACCCGGCGCAAGCTTAATTTTGTGCCCAGCAATAATATTACTGTTACCGCCACTGACGATAGCACCAACGAGAAGGTAGACGTCTCGATGGATGTGAC
>CBJLZK010000178.1:0-2398 GCA_966427515.1 uncultured bacterium
AAAGCAGCCTGCTACAGCAAGTAGTCCTGTACCTATCACCAATAAGAAGGAAGAGTGGCCGTCCGCAATACACCCGGTTGTCCGACCGGAATGTGAGCGAGTGCATGATAGCTCTATGTCAGCTGTTGAGAGCCTCTCTACTGAGGCGCTTCTCTCGGAACTTACCAAAAGGTTAACTACAGCTCTTGACCCGAATAATCTGAAGATACTTATTCATCGCGAGGTTAACACTATCCTTGAGCATAGGCTTCCTGATATTCTCAAGGGTTCGCTGAACTCAGCGCCCGAGATTATAAAAGAAGTTCCCCAAAAGGAGAAGAAACCAAAGGTTGCAGTAATCGGACTTTTGCCAGGTCAAGTAGATCTTATAAAACATGAGTACGGCGATGAGATCGACGTTCACTTCTTCGACGGAGGTGAAGGCGGTAGTAAACTTAAGTCTGTTGCCCAGGTCATGGATTTAACCATCCGCACCAAATGGGCTAAAGGTCAAGTTCCCAAGATAGCCGGCATCCCTAACTTTATCCACGCATCTGGGATGGACTCAATCCGCTCAATTTTGTTCTCTCGTTTCCACGTTAAACCCCACAAATCCTGAATGAGATTCTAGTGGACACTAACAAACGACAAAACTTACTGTCTGTCAACGCTGTGCTATCCATATCCAACAAGTATGCGGTGCAAAGCTGTCTGGGTGCAGGGCTGTCTGTCTGCGTCGAGCAGTTTAGGGGTGCAATAGAGGAAGCACTGTATGAGGCAGAGCTTCAGCTACGTCTAAAAACTGCCTATCAGCCGCGCTATAGCATTTGTGAATGCGGTATAGCCGGTCCCCATGACTGTTCGCTTACAGACTACCGGGGCTTAACGTGAAGACTAAACAGTGTTGTGTAAAAACAACACTAGTTTGTACACTGTTTCTGCGCATGTGTTATAATGTAGTTTAGGGGTATAAAAGGTTCCCAAACGAAACGGAGCTAAACATGACAAAGTTTGTTTCACAAAAGAAAGTCAAGGACTACGCGTACGAGCTGTACCAAATCCAGCAGCGACGCGAGGAGTTGCAGGAAGAGCTGAAGACTCTTCGTGCCCAGGAAGAATCCTTAGCAGAGTTCCTCCGCAACAAGCATCCTGACGGCTTTCAGTTCGCAGACCCGTCTAGCTACCTCATGGAAGTTCAGTTCAATAAGCGGTCTATGACTGTGATGAATCAAAAAGCTGTCCGCAGGATGCTAACCAAGCTTGGTCAACGCGTCCCAACCTCGACCCCTGAATGGGTCGAAACCAACGTAAAGTACGTGTCGGAGTAAATGATGGAAGAGTTCAAGATTTACCTCGGCATCGTGATACGCACTGTACCCGCCCTTCCATTCCAGAAACGTATCTGGATCAAAGCAATCCACAGTGCTACTGAGCTTTTCGACGCTATCTTTAGCTTTACCCTGTGGTTTCTGTTTATGATAACTTTTCCTATATCTACGCTCATAGTGGCGTGGCTTGCGCTAATTCGGGATCGGCGCGCAGAAGAACAGCAGCAAGAGTGGTTTGCTGAGATGGCTGGTCAGCTGTTCACCGACCGTGACGAATAGTTTTTCATCAGCACAATACCCTCACTATCTGACTTTTTGTTACTCCACCTCAAGACGGAGTCTGAGATGAAGATCTACGCACACCTCAAGATTGATGACACTGCATACGTTTCTATCTTTGCCTCTAAAGCTGAAATAGAAAGTTTGCGCGATTTTATGCACACTCCTAAGAACGAGAAGATCGAATTTCCTCGTTCAGTAGTGCTCCATAAACGCGGCTTCGGCTGGTATCGACTCGAAGCTAGGTGGGATTACAACGCCATTGCAAAAATCCAGTATGCCCTGAAGATTATCAGGAACTGGCAGTTCCAGTTTCGCAAGGAACAACGACGCGCTCAAGCTGAGGCTCGTATTCTGCAAAATCCAAATCTGCAGGTGGTTTCGTATCACTCAGATCTCGACGTGTACACAACACGTCGGATTCAAATTCAACCAGATGTTTTGGAAACAAGAAATAATGCCCCGTCCGCAGCGCAACTAGCTGCACTCGCAGCTAAGTTCGGACGATGAAACACGCATCCTAACTAAACGGAATTCAAAATGAAATCTGTCTACGCTGTCACCCTTCAAACTCTTCGCAGGAATGAGGCTTGCTACGAAGGTTACAACAAAGTAGTAAGGATGCTGCAGGGATCATTCCTCACTGGGGAGGATATATATAGAACTTACATCCCTCATCAACACAATGAACCTATTTCCCTCATTGACATTGCTAAGAACAACGGGTTAGGCGATGCCCTGTGGTGTTTAACTTGTATACCGAACTGTGAGCGGGACGCTCGTCTGTTCGCTGTTTGGTGTGCCAGACAAGT
>CBJLZK010000179.1:0-2387 GCA_966427515.1 uncultured bacterium
TAAGCGTCATCCTATTGGTATCTTAACGCTGTATTTTGGTGCCTTCATTGGCATCGCCTTTGTAGCTGCAGTACTTTTCTTTTTGATGCCGACAATTCGCGACCACTATGGCAGTAGTGCCGACCAGATGGTCTTGATGGGTGGTGGCATTTTGATAGCAGGTATCGCTCTGATGCTGTTTATTAGCTCGAGCGTGTACTGGCAAAACCAGTGGGTTGTCACAACAGATAGTATTACCCAAATACAGCAAAATGGTCTGTTCGGGCGGCAAGTAAGCCAGCTGTCGATGGAAAATCTCGAAGATGTAACGGTGATTCAAAACGGTATCATGCCCCACATATTTAACTACGGGATCTTAAAGGCCGAAACTGCCGGTGAGCGCTCCAAGTTTATGTTCTTCTTTTGTCCCAATCCTAACCAGGCTGCCCGTGACATCCTAGATGCCCACGAGAAGTTCCTAGAGGACCGGCGCAATGTCCAATATGCCGGTAATGCAGTAGCTGGCGGTTATCCGCCCCAGTACCAATACCAGCAACAACAGCCATATCCTGAGCAGCAGCAATCACCGGTCGAGCCCCCTATTGAGCCTCAACCGCCACTACTCCCCCGATAGATAGAGCAGCCTAGTTAAGGCTGCTTTTTACGTATTTTTCGCCACCTTCTAGGCTGGCTGTAAGGGTGTACTGGGTGCAAGTCACATTAACTGCGGTACAGGCCGAACCGTTGGCGGTAGTGGCTTGGTATGAGTAACACTTGGCCGTAGGTTTAGCGGCAAAGCCAGGCTTACTGCTAAAGGTGCAGCTACTGACTTTGTTGTCCCAGCTGGGGTCTTGGACGTCGCCATCGTGCAGATCTTTGAGGTTATTGTGGCGCCAGGTGGTATTGTTGAGCTCTACAAGGGTTGGGTATTTGCTGTATTGGGCGTAATAGGTCTCGAGCTGGCTTTGGATGGTTTGGATGCTCGATTGCCGGGCAGAGTTACGGTTCTTTACCTGCACCCCACTGTAGGTCATGGCTACCAACGTACCCAAAATCCCCACAATAATAGTGATGATGAGTAGCTCTATGAGCGTAAAACCTTGCTCGTGTTTAATGGCCATGTTGAATAATCCTTAAGAATAATTATTGTGATCTCAGGGCAATTATATCATTTTCTAACGCAGGTTGTCGGTCGGTTAAAGCGTATTGGTGCGCAGAACTTCAGCAATAGTCGTCTGGCCACGCAGGGCTTTGATAAAACCGTCTAGAGCCATAGGGACAAAACCAGCTTTGATTGCAGTGGCATGGATGTTGCTGGATGGCATGTGCTCAAGTATGTCTTTTTGCAGTTCGGTAGTGTTCGATAGAACTTCAACAATCGCGACTACGCCTTCGTAGCCAGTGTGGTTGCAGCGTTCACAGCCATCTTCACTGGCGCGCCACAGGTTGGTAATACGTTGTGGGGTGGTATTAACGTGCTTGTTGTCATCGAGACCCTCGGCGGCAGCCTGTTGCTCTAGCTCGTGGATCTTCCGATGGGCGCTGGCAGTGGTAACGCCAAAGATCTTTTCGATTTCGGCAATGTTTTCGGGGCTAGGGATATAGTGGTGGCGGCAGTGTTTGCATAAGCGGCGGACCAAGCGCTGGCTTACTACGGCACGCAAGCTCGATGCCAACAAGTAAGGCTCGTCGGTCATGGTACGGATGTGGCTGAGTGCTGCAGCGGCGTTATCGGCGTGCAAGCCGGCAATAATCAGATGTCCACCTGCGGCAGCCTGGATGGCACTGTCGGCTGTCTGCCGGTCTGGCAGGCTACTAATCATGACTACGTTCGGATCTTGGTTAAGAGCGGCTTGTAGGCCATCGTAGAAAGTAATGCCGCGGTGGGGGCGGACTTGGGTCTGGCTTGCTCCTGGCAGGCGGTATTCTATGGCATTTTCGATGGTAGCGATGCTAACCGCTGGAGTGTTTAGCAATTGCAACATACTGTGCATAGTAGTGGTTTTGCCATTACGGCGTGGCGTTGCCATTAGGATAAGTCCATGGGTATGGGTAAGACTGTCACGCATCAGTTTGGCGCTTTCACCCCAGAAGCCCAGGGATTCCAAGGATAAGGGCTTGCTCAGGCGGCGGCTTAGATGCAGGACGATTTTTTCACCACCGACTACCGGCAAGGTGTTTACTTGTACTTCAAACTGTTCCTCGCCTACGAGGGTGGCATACTGGCCTTCCTGGGGTAGGGTGGTCTCTTCTACATTTAGGTGTCCTAGGTCTTTGATTTGCTCGGCAACTGCTGGCAGGCTGGCAACTGGTAGTTTGTGCATACCACGTAGGTTGCCGTCGATGCGGTAGCGTACCAAGCCAAAACGTTCATGCGGCTCAATATGAATGTCGCTGGCGCGATGCTT
>CBJLZK010000180.1:0-2368 GCA_966427515.1 uncultured bacterium
CATGAACAACAAGGAAGCCGGCAACCTGATCTTCGAAAAACTTGTCCAAGAAGGTAAGGCCGAAGCAGTAGTTAACTACAAGATCCGCGACTGGCTGATTAGCCGCCAGCGCTACTGGGGCGCGCCAATCCCTATGGTGCACTGCGAAAAAGACGGCGCTGTACCTGTGCCCGAAGACCAATTGCCAGTGGTTCTGCCAGAACTAACTAGTTTTGAGCCCTCTGGGGACGGCCGCAGCCCACTAGCCCGTGTCGACGACTGGGTAAACACTACGTGTCCTACGTGTGGTGGCCCAGCCCAGCGCGAAACAGACACCATGGATGGCTTTGCATGTTCTAGTTGGTACTTCCTGCGCTTTGCCGACCCGCACAACAACGAGACGCCTTTTGACGACGCTAAGGTTAAATATTGGCTGCCAGTCGATGACTACATCGGCGGTGCCGAGCATGCCGTGATGCACCTGCTGTATGCCCGCATGTGGACCAAGGTGATGCAAGACGCTGGTCTGATCGACTTTAATGAGCCGTTCAAGACGTTGCGTAACCACGGTATGATCCTGGCTCCAGACGGTGCCAAAATGAGTAAATCCAAGGGCAATACCATTGAGCCTAACATCCTGATTGACCAAGGTTACGGTGCCGACGCCATCCGTATTATGGAGCTGTTTATCGGTCCCTGGAACCAAGCGGCTAACTGGAGTGTCGAAGGTATGGGTGGCGCATTCAGGTTCTTGCAGCGTATTTGGGCTATTGCCCAAGAGTACATGGATCGTGGCGATGACCAGCAAACCGTCGAGGATATCGAACTGAAGCGTGTCATGCACAGGGCTATCCAGCGCGTGAGCGCCGACCTGGAGACTATGGGCTTCAACACCGCCATTGCCGCCCTAATGGAGACAGTTAACGAACTATACAAACAAAAGACGCTGGTCCGCTACGAACAAGCTCCCGAAACCTGGGCTTGGGCTATCGACATATTGCTACAGCTGCTGGCCCCATTCGCGCCGCACATGGCCGAAGAGCTATGGAACCAGTTGGGTCACGAAGGCTCAGTCCACCAAAGCACTTGGCCTAAGCATGACGAGCAATACCTTGTTAGTGACACCATGACCATCGTAGTCCAAGTGAACGGCAAGTTACGCGCCCAACTAGAAGTCGCTGCTAACGCCACCAAGGAACAAATCCTAGAAGCCGCCCGCTCAGACAAAAAGGTCGCCGAATACGTCCAGGGCGAGCCCAAAAAGAGTATTTACGTCCCTGGCAAATTGGTAAACTTCGTCGTCTAGCCGACCTTGTACCACATCATGTCGCCATTGCCGGTGTCAGTATTGCCACCACCGCTTTCGCCGCCGCCTCCGCAGGCTATGACGCCCGCTGCCGCTACGACCGTTACAGGTAAGACCCATCTGGGGAGACGCATTGCAGGATCTTGGTCCATCAGAAATACCCTCGTTTAATGCTATTTGTATTGTAAAACGGGCAGGCAATCGCTGGCGATCTCCAGCTAGCGCACAGCCGGCTTTTGCTATGCTGTTCGTAGGGCCTCGCCACCCCTTGAGATTTATCCACTTATGGGGTATAATCAAGGCAAGTTATTAGAAAATAACAGATCAATAGGTAAGGAGTTCCTCCCCTTATGGGTAAACCAAAGAAACGTACATCTGCACGTCGTACTGGCGCTCGTCGCAGCCACTTGGTTCTCAAGTTGGCTCGTGCTGTAAACGCAAAGTCACCAGTAAAAGCCTTTACTACTCGTCGCGAGACTGGCAAAAAAGCTGCCTAGGTTTTAGGCATGCTGGTGGGCTATACTGAAACTGTAAACGGAATTTAACAATATGGCATCAAATCGTCACCTCGGTCGTATCATTGCCTTACAAACACTGTACGAAGAAGATTTTCGTCGCAGTGCGGGTGATAAAGACCTTGATCTCGAAGCCGTATTGTCGCGTAACATCGCTCGCTATGAGGGCACCGTCGAAGATAAGGAGTTCATTGAACGCCTCGTCCGCGGTGTTCATAAGCGTGCCGAAGAATTGGATGCGACGTTACAGCCAATTGCGCCGGAATGGCCAATTGAACAGATTGCACGTATGGACCGGGTTGTCTTACGCATGGGCCTATACGAGCTAACTCATGAGCCCGATATACCACCGAAGGTGGTTATCAACGAGGCCGTCGAGTTAGCTAAGGCCTTTGGTAGCGAAAACTCGTCTAAATTCGTCAACGGTGTACTTGGTACCGCACTAAGACAGCGGGACGGAGGAGCTGGTGAGCCGGAAGACTCACAGAAAGAAGGTTAACAAGGCATGAAACGACCCAAACCAATCCAGGGAATCCGCCGCCTGATGCCAGGCCGGCGCCCTACGATT
>CBJLZK010000181.1:0-2366 GCA_966427515.1 uncultured bacterium
TACAATGGCGACCGCGCCCGCAAGGAATCGTTGGTAGAGTATGGGTTCCGCTTGCCAAGCGCCCTGGATAACCGCCCACTGACGTTCGTAGAATTTGAACGCCACGTAAACCAAGCAGTGTACGTCAGTGCTACGCCTGCCGAATACGAACTCAGCCGCAGCCCGGCACCAGCCCAGCAGGTGATCCGCCCGACTGGCTTGCTAGACCCAGTGATCGAGGTAAGGCCAATTGACGGGCAGATTGATAACCTGATCGAAGAAATCCGCAAAACCATCGAAAAGCGCCAGCGCGTACTGGTAACCACGCTTACCAAGCGCATGGCCGAAGACCTGACAGAGTATTTACAGGAACTGAACATTAAGGTGGCTTACTTGCACAGCGACGTAGACACGCTCGACCGCAGCGACATTTTGCGTGATCTTCGTCTGGGCGTGTATGACGTGTTGGTAGGTATTAACCTATTGCGCGAAGGCTTGGACCTGCCCGAAGTTAGCCTGGTAGCAATTTTGGACGCAGACAAAGAAGGCTTTTTGCGCAGCGAGCAAGCGTTAGTGCAGACAGTCGGCCGCGCCGCCCGTCACGTCGAGGGCCGGGTGATTATGTATGCCGACCGCATTACCGACAGTATGCGCAAAACCATTGACGAAACCACTCGTCGCCGTGGTATCCAAGAGCAGTACAACACCGAGCATGGCATTACGCCTACCGGTGTGAGCAAGGCTATCGAAAAGGGCTTAAGGCCTGATCTGCCAGAAGAAGCCAAGACGGCTAAGCTCAACCTCAAGAAGATCCCTAAGGATGAATACAGCATGCTTATAAAAGATCTTACAGCGCAAATGGACCTGGCTGCTGCAAACTTACAATTTGAGAAAGCTGCAGAGCTTAGAGATATCATCAACGACATAAAATCCAAGATGTAAGGAGGGATATATGGGGCGACAAAAAGGTAGTGAACTGTTCACTGGCCGTAATTTGGCAGTGGCTGGTGGTTTGTTAGGAGCCTCGGCGGCAGCTGGATTTGGTGTTTCCCGTTTGCTGAGGGCCAGGGCAGAGCGCCCGGATCTTGCATTGGTTTGGGGCGGTGATCCGTTTGAGCCTGACGTTGAGCGCCAGGTCGCAGAAATGGCGGGTTTTACCGGCAAGGAGTTTAAGCATCATTTGGCGGTAGTGGAGACCGATGCCGGTCCTTTTGATGAACACCTTAGCCGTTCCGAAGGCATGCCAGCCATGGCAGTGCGCGGCCAAAACGGCCTCTGGTACGCCGGTTTTTTGGCGGGCAACGGGGAATTCGGCCTGCTTGAACGTGGCGAATCCCCTAAGGTCCGGGCAGTTGCCCTAGCAGTGGGCAACGAAGCTTTGCAAGCGGTTCAGCTGGGTGTAATGGACGAAGCCCGGTTTGTGCCGTTTGATACTAGTGCATTAGATATTGAGCCTGCCCGCGGGGCTCGTCATGCGTACCCAGACGTTCCGCTTATTGCCTTACCGCCAATGAATATGCTTATAGAAACCCCCGACATTTCCTAGGAGTAGTTGCATAACCATCTGAGGGTAGCTATCATTACTACATCAATAAATCAGATCGATTGGAGGTCTGGAAACCATGGGAAGCCTAGCCCGAACAGTAAAGCGTGGAATTTGGACCGCAATGAGCCCCATTGCTGGCTCTTCGCACGAGCAATACCGGCAGGCACTCTGGTTTCCGACCAGACAAGAGCTGGATGCTGACTTAGCCGTAAGTGAAACGTTTGGCGGTATCGATGGTGCTTCCAAATGGAACCGTCGTACGTGGGATCACCTAGGTGTTATTGCGGTTCGCAATGGTGCACTCGACAGGCTTATTAGCTTGCCAGGCATGCGGCCAGCCGTGGCGTTTGCCAATGACGAGCGATTGGTAGCCGTAGGTGAGCTGGTTGATACGCAGGGCTTTGGCTACATGCAAAAAACTCAGGCTGGTGAACTTGTGCCCGGAGACATGGCGCATGGCTTCCGGTTGGGGCCTGACGATGCCAGGTTTGCAGTGGGTGCTGTAGCCCCTAATGGCCGTTTCCTAACGCCAATGCCAGAAGATATTTACACCATGGGGCCGATCGGTATTGGCGATATTGGCCCGGATTCACAGTCAGGTTTCGCCAATATTTATTTCTCTTAGGCTGCTAACGCGCCTTTAGCTCACAAAAGCTATCTTATTTTGTTATAATGAGGTAAATATGACAGAACTTACTCGGGAAGATGTATTAAAATTAGCCCGACTTGCTCGTCTGGACTTGTCCGACGAAGAAGTTGAGGCCTATCGTAAAGAACTGAGCGCCATTTTGGATTATGTGGCCCAGCTTGATAATGCCGACGTGGCAGGCTTGGAGCCTAC
>CBJLZK010000182.1:0-2343 GCA_966427515.1 uncultured bacterium
CTTGCGTCGAAGAATCATAGAATCGATCAAGTGTACCAGCTTTAGCTGTATAAATTCGGAGGGGATCAGCCTCCATAATTTCCTTAGAGGAATTAATCTCTACATGAAACGCATGTGGATCCAAGTCAATAGGTGATGCGTCAAACACTTGGGAAAGATAGTCAAGTGTATCCTGTGTCGGTAGACATACGAGTTGATATATAAACATCTAAAACTCCAGACAGTTAAAAGGCAAATCCGAAGCGCAACAGTTTAGCCTGTCCACCAGGAAATGTGGAAACAAACGCGTCGAGGTCTCGTTGTCTCATTAACCAGAACCACGCGCCACCTGAGGCACCGTGGGGTCGGTCAAACACGAACCTATAATCCTGTGCATGCTGTTTCTCTAAAATTTTGCGAATCTTTTCTGCCTCATCGAAAACGGATGTTTCTCCAAGTTTTTTAACTGCTTTGCTGTCATTCAAGTCTATCTTTGCCTTCTCAGCTCGTTCTTTGTCAATTAGTTTCCTGTTGATACCAACAACGAGCTGATTGTGCAAAACTGGATAGCCGCCCATGTCAACTACTTTGAAACCCTTTGCTGTGAGAGCATTGGCATTAATTACGTAGCTAGACATGGGCACAATTGACACTGTAGCAACTACAAATTTCTCTGTTTTTAGAGCTTCGACGCTGGATTCCTGCAACTTTGTTTCACTCAGAACTGATTCTATGCTAGAGTAGAGCAACTGCTCTTCGTCAGCTGAGTTGACAACCTTAGGTTTTAATTCGTTTAAGTTTGCCTGCGTCTGATTAATTAACTTGTCTAATTTATCCGGAATACCAAGAGTCTCAACTGCATCCAAATCATTTTTATTAAGTAATGGGTTTATGTAATCACCCTCACGGATTGATACTAACTCATTTTTACTGATTTTTAGCAATTTAGCAGTACCTAAGGGTACCTTGTTTGCTAACAGGGTATCAATTGACAGAAGTGCTTTAGTAAGGCGCTTTAGGCGTTTTGGGTTATCGACTTTGTGGAGGTTAGAGACTAAAAGAACAAGATTACCTACTTGAGCTTTAAGATTTTCCAGTTTTTTGAGGCGCAACTCTAGTTTTGCCTTTACCTGTGACTCTTCAGGAGTTTTCTTAGCTGCGAGGTTCAGCATAGGTAAAAGCTTTGTCATTTGTGACATGCTTTTACCCGCAAGACCTTGCCTTGCCTGCAATTTATCAAACGTTGAGTCTACTACCCGCTGCGGATTTTTCATTCCCAATGTCCTATGCATTAAATTATTCAATAGGCAGCATGTAAGATTAAACTTGCCAGGGTGCTGAACCCTCACACATGGCAATGAACATTTCTAGTTGGGCAGAACTAGTAGCATCAGCGGCTTCGACAGCCTGGTGGGCATAGGTGGCCCAGTAGGCATAAGCAGCCCAGTGGGCAGTCCAGTGGGCGGCATTAACAGCCCCTGAGGCAGAGACAGCTTTAACTGCCCAATAAGCAGCCCGGGCAGTCGCTTTGGCAGCGTTAACAGTGCAGTAAGCAGCATCAGCATCACTCTCGGCTTCTTCTAGTTCTTCTTTGGTAGCTTCCCCGTTTGCATAGGCTTCAGCAACCGCCGAGCGGGTCGAATCCAGCAACGTCGTTGCTTCCGTCAGCTTAGACTTGATCATGTAGTTGTTGTAAGCCGGCAGCGCAATGGCAGCCAGAATACCCACGATCGCCACCACGATCATCAGTTCGATCAGCGTGAAACCCTTCTGGACACGCTTGTTGAGTCGCATCGACTTCATGAAATCCCCCGGATTGTTTGGTTAAAGGTGATGCGGGGGGAGATAGAGCATGGACCGTGCCAGCCGAAAAGTTGGGTTTGTCAGCGAAAAACTGACGCGATTCGCATGGGGAGGCAGCCACCACGTGACATCTTTTGACACGCATTGACGGAGTTCGTCAATTTAGTGGTGCGTTCGTCACAATACGAAGAGGCAGTTAGAGGCCGGCTATGGCTCAGCGGCATTCTGCAGGCGCGTACCTGGGTTCAAGCGTTGCATCGGCGGCCCGGTTCACGCCATCAGGCATCTGCTTGCCCGCAGCGGAGCAGACCCACATGACTGCTGCGGGCGGTGCGGCACCTGTCGCCAGATTAGTGATAGAGGGGCCGGTGCCCGTGTATGGGGTCAACACTAACTGGTTACTTCCGGCCTCAACCACGACAGGCGCGTAGGTAACGGTAATTTCCCCACTGGCCGGATTGATGTCGAGCGCTGCCACGTTTTTTGTCGGGGCCAGAGATGGGGCTCCAAATGCCAGACTGCTCTGCGCATTCGCGGCATTGTCAACAACAACAACCTTGG